>CAZNBC010000150.1:3884-4237 GCA_964571125.1 uncultured Bacteroides sp. | reverse complement strand
GTCTCTACTGCCGCATAGGCCACCGCATGCTGTCGCGCTGCGCCATGCGCAAGGAGATGGCTGTCAGATAAAACTATTGCCGGGAGGCGAATATCAGGCGTTGAATTCATACTCCACAGGCACCTCACGGTTTATGCTGTGGTCAAGCGATATGAGAGTCTCCGTACCGGTCACTCCGGGTATACGCTGTATCTTTGAGTTGAGAAGTTCCATCAGGTGCTCGTTGTCGCGGGCATAGAGCTTGATCAGCATGGTGTATGGGCCGGTGGTGAAGTGACACTCCACGATTTCAGGTATCTTTGTCAACTCGGGCACGACATCACGATACATTGCGCCTCGCTCAAGATTGACTC
>CAZNBC010000150.1:0-3874 GCA_964571125.1 uncultured Bacteroides sp. | reverse complement strand
GCATGTGGTATATCCCAAGGTCTTGGGGTTGACATTGTAACTCGAACCGGTTATTACCTTTAGGTCTATCATGCGCTGTATGCGCTGGTGTATGGCAGCTCGTGACACTCCGCATGCTCCGGCGATATCCTTAGAGGGGATGCGGGCATTAGACATTATTATTTCCAGAATTCGACGGTCAAGGTTATCTATCTTCTCCATGCTTTCGTTCTGTAGACATTCTTTTAAGGTTGTGTAAGTAAAAAGCACTATGCTCTCTCACGCCAAATTTACCAAAGATTCTCCTTAAACGCAAGTATTCGGGCAAGAAAATACAAACTTTGCCATTTTTTCATCGAAAAACAGCTCACTTTGTCATAATTTCAGAGCGATTCAAAGACTTTATCCTTTCGGCCACATAAGGCGTGGCCTTCACCTCCTGCGCACGGTTGAGATAATCAAGCGCACGCAAGGTGTCACCCGCGTTGTCCGCCACACTGTTATCAGCGAAATAATTGCCTAAGAACAGCAGCGCATCATAAGATTTGGGATTAACCCCAAGGATTCGTTCCCACACAATCACAGCCTCATTGGTCATCCCGTCAAGCAGATAACCCTGAGCCAGGATATAGAGAAACCGTTCATTGTCAGGTACGGCCTCAAGAAGCTCATTGGCATAGGAAATCATGCCCTTCGCGTTGCGACGGTAGACATAATAGTCAAGCAGATAGCCGTTGACCGTGCGTTTAAGCCACGGCTCGGCCACTCTCACTTCCTTCATGAAATTCTCATAAAGGTCGGTCTGTCCTATGGCGAAACTCTCGCGGCGAACACTGGCGAACACCGAGTCAAACGCCACGTGTGCCGAAATAGCCTTACGCAGCAGCTCAACCTCTTCAGCCGGCTTCTCGCGCATGGCGGCTGACACTATAGCCCTCCCGTAAAGACGCGTATCGGTAGGCCGTTCGTTAATCATCAGGCCGTAGAGAGCCGACGCACTTGCCCACTCTTCGTAAGCATACGCACGCTCTGCCTTGCCCGACAGAGCCGCATAGGATGAACGTTCTGCCGAAAATGCGTTGATACATGTCATGGTAATGATTACTAAAACCATCACCAGAGTCTTTGCCGATATATCTTTTGCCGTCATGATCAATTCGTTTTAGCGGGTAACATAATTTCAACACTCTACTCTCACATTTTGATTACCGGAAGACTTGTTTTCCGTGTTTTCCGGACGCGCCACGGTAATGACGCAGTCAAGAAGCGGAGTTGAATCTATCATATACGCAACATTCGCAGGACGCACAAGTGCGAGTGTCCGACTGATAACCTCAATGTCTTTCAGGGGCAATCCCGGTGTGAGAGCAGCTTTATATACGGCCTCCTTTACTGTCCACAACCACTGGAGTACGGGGAGTGAGGTGTAGTCCCATCGTCCTTTCTCTGACTCGGAGAGGAACTTATCCACCACACGATGTAACTGTGACCGTGGTGCTTCTATATCGACCCCGACGGTCTCTCCCTGCGCAGCTACAGCCATCACCGCCCAACCGCCGCCATGACTCAGTGATATGGCCGGAAGCGGTGACAACCCGTCATCACCACCGATATACTCCACATAGGGGACCCCCGAAGAGTGATGGAGCAAACGCACATCCTCACCGTAACGATGGAGAACAAGAGCCTCCCCACACGCTCTCTCAACATCACGGATATTTGCACCCCCAGAAGCATCAAGCTCCGTCGCGTATACTTCAGCTCCACATAGGGTCATCGCTCTCATAATGGATTCACAACTTATTAATGCAATCCACTGATACTACGCTCTATATCACGCATTATCACCTCTACCGCAGGAGCTACAGAGTCGGGATTAACGGTCATGGACGGCATGAAAAGACTACCGCTTACTATCATGTCCGGCCCGCGAAGGATAAACTGCACCGGAAACGCGCACTTGTCGCGTGTAGTCATAATCTGTCCATCCCAATAATCAGCTTCCGCGTAATTCCTTGCCATCACTATAGGATGTGAACTGACGGGAACCCCGGCAAAGTTAAGCCTTAGACGCTCGAGACGGTTCTCCAATACGGCATCTACGTTAGCAGGGGTGACGGGAGAAAACGTGTAGTAGACCGTAGCGTCATACATGGGATATTCCACCGTAATCCATTCGCCGCTGCGGGCGGAATCAGCCAACTCTACCAAACGGGCGTCACGGTTCATCACGAATCCGGCGGGAGCGCCCTCGGGAGTGACATACACCTCACCTATCTGAGCCGTACGCGGATAGCCTTTGGGGCGTGGCACGGCCACATTATTGTTGCCCGTACATCCGCTCAGAAGCACGTCCGAAACCAAGGCCAAAGCACACACTGCCAAAGCAAGTATAGACAGGCGGCTCATCTTACCGAAGGAGTAGGTTCCTGAAGGTCGGGCATCACCTTGACCCTCACACTGGTTATACGATGGGCCGTGATATCAAGCACGAGGAAGCGGCACCGGCCGTATACCAGGCTCTCTTTTTCTTTGGGGAAATCCCCCTTTATGGCCAGCAACATTCCTGCAAGGGTCTCGCAGTCCTCGGCCACATCCTTGTAGTCATCCTCGTCAAGATCCAATATCCTGAAGAAATCGCCCAACAGGGTCTTACCCTCGAAAATGTATGTATTGTCGGGAAGACGCTGAAAGTGCGTTTCCTCCTCATCATATTCGTCATTGATGTCACCCACAATCTCCTCGAGCACATCCTCGAGTGTCACCAGACCCTGAGTGCCGCCATATTCGTCAATAACCACCGCCATGTGTATGCGACGCTTGCGGAAGTCCTCAAGCAAGTCGTCAATCATACGCGACTCGGGTACATAGTACGGCTCACGCAACAGCTTGCGCCAGTCAAAATCATCATCGCGGGAATCGACATACGGCAGCAGGTCGCGCGAATAGAGTATGCCCTTGATGTTATCCTGAGTGCCGTCAAACACCGGAAGACGCGAATAGCCGCTCTCTATCACCACCTTCATCACTTCATCAAACGTGGCCGACAGGTCGATACCCGTCATGTCGACACGCGGAGTCATGATTTCCGAGGCGGTAGTGTCACCGAAGCGAAGTATACCCTCAAGCATATCCTTCTCCTGCTCGGCTTTTACATCGGTAATCTCCAGAGCATGCGACAATTCGTCGGCCGTCACATCCTCACGCTTCTTGGTCACCACACGGTTGACCACCACGGTGCTCTTCACCAGCAGCGATGACACGGGATGAAGCATCGTCATTATCATCTGCACCATGGGCGCACTCCAACGCACCCAACGCAGATTGTTTGAGTTGGCCACGAGTTTAGGCAGGATTTCCCCGAAAAGCAATATCAGGAAGGTCAGAAGCACCGTCTGCAACACGAAACTCAGCCATTCGCTCATGCCGTCAAACACCGGCCCGAGAGCGAAATTAAGGAGCACGACGATGGTCACATTCACCAAGTTATTGGCAATGAGTATAGTGGCCAACAGACGTTCGGGTTGACGGAGCAAGTCAAGGATACGGGTTGAGCGCGGACCATCTTCTTCAAGATCGTCTATCTGCTGCTCATCAAGAGAAAAATATGCTATCTCGCTTCCCGACACAAATCCGGAAATAACGAGGCACACCAACGCGCATATTATGGCTGCTATACGGTCCCACCCGAAAGTGTCCGGCAGCTGAAAGTTGATATCAAGAAGTAAATTGCACAAAGCCCCGAGGCTTGGAAGAGGATCAGTATCCAAAATCTACAATATTGGTAAGACAAATCATCTGACCCGGAGCCAAATCCGCACTCCGCCGGTCAGCGGCCACAAAGTTAGCAAACCTCCGCCACATAACCAAAGCCCGACACCCCACACTACGTCAG
>CAZNBC010000149.1:0-4243 GCA_964571125.1 uncultured Bacteroides sp. | reverse complement strand
GCCGTATACGGTGCATGATGATGAGAACACTATGCCCTTGACACCGTGTGAAGGCATCAGTTCAAGGAGGTTCATCAGAGTATTAAGGTTATTGCGATAGTACAGGATAGGCTTCTGCACGGATTCACCCACAGCCTTTGAGGCAGCGAAGTTGATGATGCCCCTGATGTCGGGATATTTGGCAAAGAGGGCTTTCAGGGCCTCCATGTCGGTGCAGTCGGCTTCCACAAAGTCGGGACGGATGCCGGTGATACGTTCTATGCCGTCAAGTACGTCACGATTACTGTTTGACAGGTTGTCAATAATCACCACCGGGTAGCCGGCTTTCTGTAGTTCGACAACAGTGTGGGAACCGATGTAACCCACACCTCCTGTAACTAAGATTCTGTCCTTGTTCATTATATCAGGTTTTAGAAGGCGTATATGATGAAGAGTTTTGCAACGGATTGTGGTTATGATCCGTATCGCGGCTCTACTCTGCAAAATTATACATTTTACTTCATATCCTTGGTATTACAGCACAACTTTTGAGTTCAATATCTCATCCTTTCTGTTCACGGCCCTGATGATATACATTCCTCGTGAGGGGAGAATCAGGTTATCCGTAGTCGAGCGGGCCACGATACGTCCGGTTGAGTCAAATGCTTCGAGACCGGTGATATCCGTACCGGAGTGAGCGGTGATAGTGAGTCCGTCTACCGTAAGATGAAGCTGTGTAATATAATCTGACGATACGTCATGGATGCCGTTTATGGAGTCCATGTTTTCATCTACGTAAATTCTATAACTCTGAGTATTATCCTTGGCTTTCAGCGTGATTCTGTCGCCCACATATTGCTCACGGTGTGTCACGCCTAATGTGTCGGTTACAGATACTTCCCAGTACTTTATGGAAGGAGCCTCAAGAACAAGGGGGCGCCCGGTAAAGTAGAGTCCGTCAAACTCGGGACGGTACACGTCAACGCCGTTGATTGACAGAGGTGTGGTACTGTGGTCAATATCAAGATTGAATGAATGACCGAGACCGTACCGCTGGCTCATCTGTGCAAACAGGATAGGACGGCGCTTAACCACGAAGTCCTTAAGATTCTGGATCTTGTTTTCCCACAACCTAACCATAGTCGCTTCACCCCACGGATAATACTTGTTGAGGTATCTGCCATAGTCATCCTTATAATAGTCATGGATTTCGTCAGCTACCGAATTAAAGTACTCGGGCTGAAGATAGTCGCCGGTGGCAGCCACGATATGGTCAACGAGGTGGATCGCTGCCACAGAATCAGTCATAAGATATGCGGAGAGTATTCTTGACCGGAAATTATTGATTTCATTAGCGTATTTATCCCAAAAGATAAATTTAGAGAACATGTCATAATCCTCATTCGAGGCATCCCAAGTTCCGCCCCAAAGGTCCACATCTTTAATAACATTGCGCCATTTTGCTCCATCTTCCTCAAGATTGCGCCACATGACGGTATTGTTGCCACCTCCGGAATCGTAATTGGCGCCGAATATATTCACGGCAAAGGGAGGAAGATAATTATCCATATCAATCAGTTCGGCCAATTTCTCATAAGAAGGTGTCGAGGTATGGAGGAGATTGTAGAGTTGCATCGTGGCATCAATAGTGCCAGCCTTGACTTCATTCCAATTCTCTACCATGTCAATATCTTCCAGTCCGTTATAATTGGCCTCAATGAAGTCTTCGTTAGTGCGCTCGCGCACCTCATAGATGCCGATGAACTCACCGTTGAAGTATGTTATGGCCGCATTGAATGCCTGCCAGTCAACGTTGGGATTATTACGACCGATCACAAGGTTGACCAGAGGGTCACGCATGTGTGCGCGGTCAAAGTCCGCACCACTGTTTTTGATTTCAAATGACTTGGCGATGGTCACGTTCGGTTTGTCAGGCCAAAGTCCGGTGGTATCAAAGCGTTTCACACCGAAGCGTTTGTTGCCGTAGACAATCATTGATTTCTGAGGAAGCCCTCGGGTACTGTTACCCTTTACTCGTGTTTCTCCAAGCTGATTGAACAGCATTTCATGACCGTTCTTGCCGGGCATGTACAATTCAACATTGATGGGTCGGCGCCAGTCATACCCATAGTTGGGATTCTGCCCATAGACCCCATGAAGAATACCGATCGATTCACTGTACAGGTAATCAGGATCAGTAGTGATAGACAACACAGGCATGGCTGTTTTGTCAAAGATATAGGAATGGGTAACAGACAGAGGATTGAGCATCTTTGCTGAAACGAACTTGGCTCTTACCGATGTGGTTTTTTCAATGGCAAGTGTATGGGTAAGTCCCGAAACTTTATCCTGCAACCTCGGCTCACGTCCATCGGTGGTCACACAAAGTATGGCATCGTCTGGCATAGTGACACCTGCCGGTGCTGAAATCGTAAGGTTGACAGTCTCGTTGAAAACACCGCCCGGCACGCTATATTCGGGTGAGGGAAGGGCCTCGGATGAGGTCGCTCCCTGATTTTTACTTCCGGGAGTGGGCGTTACCTGATAGGCCCATTTGTCAGAGCCGTCGGGGGTACGACCGTATGTAATCTCGGGAGCAATCATCTTCTTGAGGCTCACCATGTCAGCCTGAGTCCCTTGTGGAGTAAAGAGGTAGACAGAACCTTTGCCCGAGTCTATTCTAAAGGTCGTATGGAGAGGGGCGGGCTCTCCTTCATCGCTTTTGTCGCAATGAATGAGGATATGACCGTTGGGGGCGACGATGGTGTCAGCTGAAAGAACGTCGGCTGATGATGCGTCAGCAGTTAATCCTATGCGCCATCCTTTAAGATTTACAGGAGTGGCAGTCGTGTTGTGAAGCTCTACCCAAGAGTCCGGAAACTCCTGAGCATCAAATACCAGGTGGATATTTGACTGGCAAATTTCATTCATGCAGAGTTGCGCATGAGAAGCGACAGGAGCCAGAAGGGCAGATAAAACGACGGCCTTTCCGCCGAGCGCCTTTAGAGAGATTTGCATAACGTTTCTGATAAGAGGTGAAGATGTGATGACGATGGTGTGGGTAATTATGTTTGTAAAATAAGGAGTTGTATCCCTTACGTTTATAACGCTGTGAGATAGCTGAAAGTATCTCATCATGTAGTTTTTGCAAATTTTAACAAACAAAAAATGGGGGGGGGTAAAATACAACAGAGATGCGAAACTAATTCCGCATCTCTGTCTTTAAGATTGTTGATGATGGGTGCTTATTTAGCTATAATAAGCTTGCGATGGTCCGAAGTGATTACAATCTGACCGGGACGTGGATTCTTAACCTCACGTCCGTAGAGGTCAAAGTACTTCACGGGTGCATCTGCGTCAACAGCAATGTTGGTGATGCTTCCAAATACTAAATCAGGTATTTCGGACTCTTCCGCCATACGTACAAACTTCACATACCACTTTGCAGCCTGTTCTTCGGTATGCCAGGGCCCTACTGTTTTATCTTCGTTGAGGTAGATAAGGGAAGGCTCAGAATACCCGGCGTTCAGAAGCGTGTGGCCATCTGTATTACTTTCGGTATAATACATTGCCGCGGCGTAGCGTTCCTGAGAAACAGTAATGGGGGCTCCTTGTTCTGTCGGAATATCTCCTACGAATGTTTTGGTAGCGGGGTGATAGAGACACCAGCATCCGGCAGTCCCATCTTCGGAGGTGACATATTCATATTTCATACGGGCGAGCTCGTATTTGCTTGCAAATACGAAGCAGTCGTTCTCATCAGGATTGTCAGTAGTGGTGAGAGTGCTTCCGTCAGTAGTAAGCCACTGATCGCCGAAAGAATATTTGCCGTCGTGAGCGTTACGCAGGGTGTATACTCCACCTTCCTGAATTGTGATGTAGTTGAGTACGGGCTCACTGATGATGGCATTGTTGAAGGCTATGTAGTTGTCGGCGGTGGGATTAGCCTTAAATTCCGCGGCAGCCGCATCAGCCTGAGGATTGCCACGACCGTCTGTCTGACCTACATACTCGCCTGGCTCGGTGTTCTCTACCTCATTTTCGAGACGGAAGTCCACGAGTTCTGCGGTGAGTTTCTTGCGAACTTCGAAATCCGTATCTTCGCAGTACTCATACTGGCCTTCGGTTATATCTTCGATTGAGAGGTTGCGGTAGACGCAGCAGAAGTCCTTGCCCAATGTAGACTCTTCATAGAAGAATCCGAGGGTGTTGTCGTGCTGCCAGCACATTGTGGAATATGCTGAACCCATCTTGGACACACGGA
>CAZNBC010000148.1:0-4251 GCA_964571125.1 uncultured Bacteroides sp. | reverse complement strand
AAAAAGCAAAATTACCTATCTCAGTTAATGAGTCAGGTAGAGTCAGACTACCGGTAAAACCAGAACAACCGGAAAAAGCGCTACTACCTATCTCAGTTAATGAGTCAGGTAGAGTCAGACTACCGGTAAGGCCAGTACAACCGGAAAAAGCGCTACTACCTATCGTTGTCAATGAATTCGGAAGAACCAAAGTCGTGAAACCGCTACAACCGGAAAAGGCACTACTATCTATTGTTATCAATGAATTCGGTAGAGTCAGATCACCGGTAAAACCAGTACAATCACGGAAATCACCACTACCTATTGTTATCAATGAATTCGGTAGAATCAAAGTTGTGAAACCGCTACAACCGGAAAAAGTTCCCCCATATAAAGCAGTCAACAGACTCGGAAGTATCAAAGGCCCCGTAAACCCGGAACAATTTGAGAATACGGTATTCCCCATTTTAATCAAAGAATTCGGAAGAGTTAGACTACCTGAAAACCCAGTACAATTACGGAAAGCACCATTACCTATCTCCATTACAGAATTTGGAATAGTCAAACTTCCAGTAAGACGGCTACATCCATTAAACGCATATGCACCTATTTCAGTCAACGAATTGGGGAGCGTCAAACTTCCAATAAGATTATTAGTGCACCAATCAAAGGCCTGTAATCCTATAGCCGTCACGGTATAGCTTAAACCATCCTTACTTACAGTTCCACGAATTACTGGATTATTCAGGGTAATACTACGGTCTTTAACTCCCGTAACAGTAGCCGTCAAGTCAGCCTCATTATAGGTATACGTAAATGGATCGAATTCTCCTACGTAAACTTCACAGGTACTAAACGCCCCGCTACCATCGCACGAGTATGCTGATATAGTGCAAGTTCCGGGATTATTGAATGATACAAGTCCGGCTTGAGATACGGAAGCAATATTACTGTCAGAAGTAGTCCAGGTTAAAGACTTGTCAGTAGCATCTTCCGGCAAAACTATAGCTGTTAAATGCGCAGTCTCTCCCGCTTCGCCCTCTAACGCAGAGGGAGTAAGAGTAATGGACTTTACATACTTAAATGCAATTAATTTGGCACTTGAGTCCGGAAATCTTACATCCTTATTATCGGTTGAGGAGAAAATGGTTTGAGATAGTTTTATTTCTCCACCATTGAAATTATTTGCTGCTGATACTTTGATGGAAAATAATCGTGCATTATCAATGTTGAATGGTTCATTGTTTGTTGAGAAGCAAACAACATTAAGGACATTTCCTGACAGATTTGATGAATACTGATGCGTAGTGCCATATAAATTCGCAAGGCAATCGCTGCCTCCATTAACAAAGGTAAGCCCCGCAGGAAGAGTAGTTTGAGTCTGGAAACCTGTAAACGAATCGTCAAAAGTGACATTCACATCAATTACATTCTCCTCTCTAATGATAATCCTTTGAGGGGAATCAACAGCCAATGAATTAGCTGCATAGGATATGAGCGGGATTACCCCCCCCCATTAAAATCAAAAGGATTTGACAAATTTTCCGTTTCATACTTTAAAATTTTTAGAATAACTTATCACAATAGCATTATTAGTAAATTGGAACCGGGTCTTTGTCCCGGTTCCAATCATAAGGGAGATTCAGAACCCGGATATGATTAACTTTTCTTAGTTGTTGGTGGGATGGAGGAGGGAGAGGGCGGCTGGGAGGGGGAGGGATTGCTGGGTGCCGGTGGACATGTTTTTGAGGGTGAGGGTGTTGGAGGAGAGCTCGGTTTCACCGATTATAGCAACGTAGGGGATGTGGAGGGCGTCGGCTCGTCCCATCTGCTTTTTCATCTTGGCGGCCTCGGGGTAGATTTCGCACGAGATACCGTGTTCGCGCATCTGTTTCATGATTTTCAGGGCTGCGGCAGCCTCGGCTTCTCCGAAGTTTACGAACATTACCTGCGTGGATGCGGTGAGGTTCTCGGGATAGAGGTCAAGGGCATTAAGCACGTCGTAGATGCGGTCGGCACCGAAGGAGATGCCTACACCTGACAGGCCCGGCATTCCGAATACTCCCGTGAGGTTGTCATAGCGACCGCCTCCGGTGATGCTGCCGATGGCGACGTCGCAGGCTTTCACCTCTATGATAGTGCCGGTATAGTAGTTCAGGCCGCGGGCGAGGGATACGTCGAGGTCAAGGAGCGCACGGAGTCCGAGGTTCTGGGTGCCCTTGACGACTTCGCGGAGCTCATTCACACCAAGGGTGCCTATCTCTGACTCATGCAGTTCGGCGCCAAGGCGTTCGAGGCGTTCTTCAACAGTGCCGTCAATAGAAATGATGGGAATGAGGCGTTCGATGCTCTCGGCAGAAAGGCCACGCTCAAGAAGTTCCTCGCGCACAGCGTCGAGACCTATTTTGTCAAGCTTGTCAATCGCTACGGTGATGTCAATCAGTTTGTCAGGCGCACCGATTATCTCGGCAATGCCTGCAAGCACCTTGCGGTTGTTGAGTTTGATGGCAATATTGACTTTCAGGCGGGCAAACACCTCGTCGATAAGCTGAAGCAACTCTATCTCATTGAGCAGTGAATCGCTACCAACGACATCGGCATCGCACTGATAGAACTCGCGGTAACGACCCTTCTGCGGACGGTCGGCACGCCACACGGGCTGTATCTGATAGCGCTTGAAGGGCATCTGAAGCTCATTGCGGTGCATTACCACAAAGCGCGCGAAAGGCACCGTCAGGTCGTATCTGAGCCCCTTCTCACATATCTTGGCTGCCACACGGGCGGGGTCCTCCTCCATGACGGCCTCGCGGTCAACGCCGTTAAAGAAATTACCGCTGTTGAGTATCTTGAAGAGCAGTTTGTCGCCCTCCTCGCCATACTTACCCATCAGGGTTGAGAGAGTCTCCATAGCGGGAGTTTCGATAGGCTGGAAGCCGAAGAGCTTGAACACACTGCGAATTGTGTCGAATATATAATTGCGTCGCGCCATCTCCTGCGGGGTGAAGTCGCGCGTACCTTTGGGTATTGAGGGTTTCTGAGCCATATAATATATAAGTAAGTCTTCAAAATAATATATAAGTAAATGCAAAGTTACGAAAACTTTTTTGGGCGCTCAGAAGTTGTTATAGTAAATATTACATCCATCCTATTATGAAATTCTCAACTCTTATCAGCGCTATGATGCTGACGGCAGCAGCCGTAACCAATATGGGCAACAGTGCCCAAGCCTGTACACGTGTAGTCTACGCAGGTGATTCGACCCTCCGTATCGTGGGTCGCTCGCTTGACTGGAAGACTCCCATCCCTACAAATCTATATGTCTATCCCCGCGGCATGGAGAAGGAAAGCTTCGATGTGCCCGGTGCCATCCACTGGACCTCTAAATACGGTGCAGTCTATGCCGTGAGCTACGACGGAGGCATCACCGAGGGAATGAACGAAAAGGGACTCTCGGTCAACGGACTCTTCTGTAAGGACAGCCAGTACACCAATGACAGCAACAAGAATGACGCGCCCATGTCACTGGCCATGTTTATCGGCTGGATTCTTGACCTCAACGCCACCACCCAGGAGGCTGTCGATATGCTCAACAGCAACCCCTTCGCTCTCGGCGGCTCGAAGTTTGACGGTGGCACCGCTGCCCTGCTCCACTTCGGAATAACCGATCCGACCGGTGACTGTGCCATCGTGGAATTCAACAAGGGCGACATGAAGATATATCGCGGACAGGACATCCCCACCATGACCAACAATCCCCAGTGGCCCGACATGCAGGCCATCCGCTGGTATTGGGAACAGGTCGGCGGCACTCACATGCTTCCCGGCACCGTTTCAAGTCCCGACCGCATGGCACGTGGCACCTTCTTCACCACCCACGTTCAGAAGACTGACGACGCAGACCTCGGCATAAGCATCACCCGCTCAATCATGGCCAACGTATCAGTGCCCTACACCTATACTATTGAGGGTGAGCCCAACGTATCCTCTACTCAGTGGCGCTCCTACTCCAACCTCCGTGACAAGCGCTATTACTTCGAGATGGTGACTGCCCACGGTCTCTATTACATTGACCTCAACAAGTGTGACCTGCGTCCCGGTGCTCCTGTCAAGAAACTTGAAACAGCCAAGAACCTCGACACCGTAGGTGAAGCCAACTCGCACCTGCGTACTTCGGCCCCCTTCACCCCCATGTACTAATTGAACAATTAATCCCCTCTATAACCTAACCCGAATAATACGACTATGGAAAATAAAAAGTATGTATGCGACGTA
>CAZNBC010000147.1:0-4330 GCA_964571125.1 uncultured Bacteroides sp. | reverse complement strand
GGTGTGAATATGGAGATAATCATCAAGCTCCTTCTTGATAAAGTCGCCGACATACTTTGCTACGGTAGGTCCGTCGGGACCCATGTCACGCGAGCCCAGCTTCGTCTTGGTCTGCGACTCAAACAACGGCTCCTCTACCTTGATTGACAGAGCGGCCACCATACCGCCGCGTATGTCGGAATACTCTATGCCCGGCTTACCGAAAAACTCCTTAAGAGTACGCGACACAGCCTCTTTAAAGGCTGTAAGATGCGTACCGCCCTGAGTCGTGTGCTGTCCGTTGACAAACGAATAATACTCCTCACCATACTGATTGGCATGTGTGATAGTCACCTCTATGTCATCGCCCTTGAGATGTATTATCGGATAAAGCGGATCATTCGTCATATTCTCTTTAAGCAAGTCGAGAAGTCCGCCGCGCGACACCATACGCTTACCGTTGAATACTATCACCATCCCGGGATTCAAGAAGGTATAATTCTTCAGCATGGGGACTATCAAGTCCTCCCGATAGGCATAGTCGCGGAATATTGTTATGTCAGGGGAAAAACGCACGAGCGTGCCGTCAGCCTCCTCTGTGGGTACTATTTCACTTTCCCTGACAAGCTCGCCGCAACGATACTCCACCTCCTTCATCTGCCCGTCGCGCACACTGCGAATGTAAAACTCCGTGGACAACGCGTTGACAGCCTTGATACCTACACCATTAAGACCTACCGACTTCTTGAACGCACGGCTATCATACTTACCTCCGGTGTTCATCTTCGACGAAGCCACGCGCAGACTTCCCAGAGGGATACCTCGTCCGAAGTCTCGCACGGTAACGGTAGAAGGAGTCGTGTCAATAACAACCTGCTTACCGTATCCCATCATGTACTCATCCACGGCATTGTCAAGTACCTCCTTGAGCAGCACGTAGATACCATCGTCATAATTAGAACCGTCCCCAAGCTTGCCGATATACATACCGGGGCGGCGACGGATATGCTCGTTCCATTCGAGGGTGACGATATTATCCTCAGTATATGTGACACCCTCTTCGGGCTGAAGCGGAGCGTTCCCGTCATTGAGCAACGACATGCCGTCTATTTCTTCTTCGGTCATGGCAAGTTAATTATCAAGGTGATAAGTAGGCTTTGATGACAAAGTTAAAAAAAATCCGCCAAATCGCCAAACCGTCATCGGTGTGGCACTCGCGGATTAAATCATATTGCGTACAGCCTCAAAAGCCTGTTACGGGAGAAATCAATACTTCCCCTTGAGCACTCTTACGGCTGCTTCGTAGTCGGGTTCATCGGTAATCTGGTGCACGAGGTCACGGTACATCACCTTACCGTCCTTGTCAATGATGATGACCGCACGGGTAAGAAGGCCGTTGAGGGGACCATCAACGAGAAGCACACCATACTTCTGCGCGAACAGAGGCGAGCGGAAAGCCGATGCAGGCACTACGTCCTTGAGTCCCTCGAGAGTGCAGAAACGGCTCATGGCGAAAGGAAGGTCCATTGACACACAAACCACGGCGACATCATCTATCTTCGAAGCCTCCTCGTTGAACTTACGTACCGAGCGGGCACAGACCTCTGTGTCAAGGCTGGGGAAGATGTTGAGCACTATTCTCTTGCCGGGAAATGACTCGCGGGTTATCTGCGAAAGATCGGCACCGGTGAGGTTAAACTCAGGCGCAGTCTCGCCTACTGCAGGGAGTGAACCATAGGTATGACACTCCAAGTCTTTGAAGTATACAGTTTCCATAATCTTATTAGTAATTAACAATCTATTACTGAGCCATAAGACTCATCTCCTGTATAACATCTGAGAAGAGCGATTGGTTGATACCGATAAAGACATTACGCACTGTGCCATCCTTATTGACCAGCATAATGACAGGCAGATCGGCTGCACCACAGTCGCGTGCGAGACCACGTCCGGAAGTAAGTACATACTCCCCTGCCCCTGATTTACCGACCTGAGATTCTATCATATCCATATTGTTACCAGTGAAGACCCACAACACCTGCGACTCAACAGGCATCGTAGCCATCGCCTGACGCAGCCCCTCTATCAAAGTAGAATTCATACCTCCGTCAGGATCAAGCAAAGCGACAATAGTAGGTACTCTAAACCGCTCACCGCTACGATAGAAATATCTCTCACCGGTAAGCGTCGGCAGAGAGAGGCTCGGCAAACGCATGCCTCTCATATTCTCAATGCGGAAATTACTCTGTCTGAACCGCTCGAAAACCTGAGGATAACGCTCGATAAGCCACTTCTCGCTCCAGTCGGGGCAGTCAGCCGTATCGGTGGGAGTAAACTCAACCATAACAGTCTGCTCACCTATGCTACCGGGAGAATTCTCATATGTAATCCTGCGGGGCATTCGGGTGGAGGCATCAAACACATATTCACATTCGCGGCTAATATTCCCGCCCACGAATACTTTTATATCCACGACATTGCAACGGTTGCCCGAAATGAGAGTATCAACATGCAGCCACACCCTGCTAAGAGAATCAGCCGCAAGCGTGGTGATATCCCCATACATCACCTGTGGCAGAAACTCAACGAACTGTGCGCCACGCTGCACTCCGGTACCCTTTGTGATACCAAACTTCCGAGGCATGAACGGCACGGAATCCCACTCCATGTGATACTCCTGCAGACGTTCCCCTCTGTATCGGTAATGGTGTCCGTCGAAGTAGGCTGAGAAGCCTGCATTATTGCTTGACTCGCGTTGTAGCTCCCAGTCAATCAAGTAATCACACGGCAAAAGCTCATCACTACTGTCAGCTGACGAGATCAGATGCAGCCTGTAGACCACATCATCGCTAAGCTGAGGCATCGTAACGGTAAACGTAGCATCCGATTCATAGCACTTTATATCGCGGAGAGGACGGATTATATCATCAACCGTGGTTATTGAAGCATGGGAGGCTGCCTGCCCCGGCAGGCTACTCCCGAATAAAGTCATGAGACTTAAAAGACAGGTTCTTAAATTCATGGGGTGGAGTAAAAAACCGAACCGCACCAAAGCGTCATTGTCATAATCAATGTGCGCAGTGGTGCGGTACTGTAGTGACGATCCCTCACACACGAGAAGAGGGGGATCACACCGATGGGATTGTTTGAAACTGTTTACTTAATTCCGAGCTTGCTCTTAACAAGGGGAGTAACATCCACGGCATCCTTACCCACATATACGGGAATCTGATTCTCGAAGATGAAAGTGAAGCTACCCTCGTCACCTACAGCCTGAATGGCAGTCATAACCTTCTGCTGAATGGGAGCGATAAGCTGCTCCTGCTGACGCTGAAGATCCTGAGTGGCAGTGGCACGGAACTGCTCGATTTTTTCGTTAAGATCACGGACTTCCTGCATGCGACGGTCCTTAATGGTCTGAGGAGTTGACTCCTCCATGCTCTGAAGTTCTGTAAACTTCTTCTGGAATTCATCCTGAAGACCCTTGAACTCGTCTTCATACTTCTTTGAAGCGGTTTCAAGCTGAGTCTGCACATCCTTCATTTCAGGCATATTCTCCATGAGGTTCTGTGAGTTTATCACTCCGAATTTTGACTGAGCAAAACCCATCATGGGAAGTGCAATCATGATGGCGAATAAAAGTTTCTTGATCATATCGTCTGATTGATGGTTTCTAAAGATTTTAACAATGTTAATTGCGAGCGCAAAGATACCTAAATTATTTTGAAAAACCTAACTTGGCCAAAACTTCATTTGAGACATCTATGCGGGGCGAGGCGAAAATAATGTCAGCCGAAGAGGCTCGGTCAAAAATTGCCTGATAGCCACGCTCATCAGCAACCTTCTTGACAGCGTTGTAGACCTCCTCCTGAATAGGCTTCATGAGGGTCTGACGCTTGGTGTACAGCTCCCCTTCGGGACCGAAATACTTATTCTTAAGGTCCATGGCCTGCTTTTCTTTCTCCACTATCTCAGCCTCACGGGCCTTCTTGAGCTCGGTGGTCATGAACACCATCTCGCTCTGATAGTTCTTGTACATGGTCTCGGCCTCACGTGACACATTCTCGATTTCCTTCTGCCATCGTAGCGAGAGCTGATTGAGCTGCTCATTCGCCATCTCATATGAGGGAAGATTGCTAAGTACATACTCCATGTCAACCATGGCAAACTTCTGAGCATGTGAAGAGAGAGCGAAAGCCACGGCTAACAGAAGCGTAAGAAATATTTTTTTCATGATTATATTTATCCTTACTATTTATGTTACACTCTATATGACAGTTCTCGGGGCAAAAGGTTTAGAACCGGGTTAGAATTCCTGACCGAGGAAGACATCAAGTCTGATGTAGAGAAA
>CAZNBC010000146.1:0-4395 GCA_964571125.1 uncultured Bacteroides sp. | reverse complement strand
GATTACTCCGATAAATCCACTTCTTCCGATAACTCCGATAACAACAGAAAAAGGCGCTTCCCGGGTGGGAAGCGCCTTGCGTATGGGGGAGTTGGGAAGATTAGTTCACAACCTTGAAGCTATGATTACTTCTTCACAACCTTGAAGCTCTTGGCAGCGTTGCCGTTGACGAGAACCTTAACAACGTAAACACCGGGGGTGTTACCGAAGCTGAGGCGCATGTAGCTACCGCCGTTGATGAACTGGCTCTTAGCGGCTACCTGCATACCGGCAGCATTGTAAACGGCTACGTCGTAGTTACCGTCCTCTGATACTTCGAGGAAGAGCACGTCATCTACAGTGTAGGTGCGCATTTCGTTGTTAGCGTCTACGCCTTCGATTGAAGCGGGATCCTCAACAACTCGGATGAACTGGAATTCCTTCTTGTCAGAACCAAGGTCATTCTTAAGAGTAAGAGTGGCGGTGTAGTCACCAAGGAGGTTCATCTTGGCAGTAGCCTTACCGGCCTTGTCGTTACCCTCGATGGGAGTTACCAGGGTCTTGCGGATATTCCATTCGGGAGTAGTCTCAATCTTGTAGTCAACACCGGGGATGAAGGGACATCCTGAGATGAACGATACGGGCTGGAATGAGGGGATTGAGTAACCTTCTCTGGTGGGGTCAGCAATAGTCTTGTAGTAGCCACCGAGTGCGCCGGCCTTCTTACCCTTGGCGGGGAAGAGGTTGTCACCGTTGGGAGCTTCCTCGAAGTCCCAGTAAGCGAGCACGCCTGCGGGGAGGTTCTTGCCGTCGAGACCGTTCATTGAAGCGTCAACTTCGGCCTTAGTCATAGCGTGATCCCAAACCTGGAAGTCGTCGAGCACGCCGGTGAAGCCGAGGCCACCGCCACGACCTGTGTGACGTGTACCACCGATTGAGAGGAAGGGGTTGGCAGTGCCGGTGAGGGCGATACGCTTAGCGGCGTTGCAGTAGTCATCGGTGCCACCCTGCTGAGCGGGAACCTTGCTGGTGGTATTGGGGTCAGCGATGAAGTCGTCACCGGTGTTGGTGTAGTAATACCACTTGCTTTCGAGCTTTTCACCGTTGATGTAGATGATTGTGCGGCACTTGCTCTGGTCGCGCTCGAAGGTGAAGGCGAAGTGTGTCCACTGGCCGGGGTTGAAGAAGGTCTTCTTACCGTTCTGGAAGTCGTAAACGAGTACGTGGGTGATGGCACCTGCGTCAGCGGGGCTGAGTTCGTGGTGGAAGTCCATCAGAGTACCGTCAGGATTGAGGTTGGTCCAGAGCCAGCCCCAGTTGTTACGGGGCCATGCACCGTCGTGGCAACGGATATCGATCCATTCGCAAGCACCGGGCATATCGGTAATCTTAAGCCAGCCTGCTACAGAGAATGACTCAAACTCATTGTCCATAATGTCCTTGAGGTTTACACCGAAGAACTGCTCTTCGATCTTGATACCGCGTGAAGCGATACCGTTAGCCTCGCGGCCGGTATATTCGAGAGTTACGTCATTACCCTTGATAACGTCGATAGAAGCTTCAGAACCATTGGCGGTGAGGGTAAGGATTTCGGGGATACAACCTGTAGAAGCATCAGTTACTACGAGGAAGTTTCTGAAGAGAACGTAGTCAGCGTCGGTGTTGTTGGTGCCGATGCACTTAACGTCGTAGGTACCTACCTTATCAATGCCTTCGCAAGTCCATGCGTTGAGTGTAGAACCGCTTTCGGCAACTTTCTTGCTGTTGTCGCCGGCAGTCCAGATTTCCCAAGCGTATTCACGCTTGCCGTCAACTGCGCTGAGGGTGAAGTTTTCACCGGGGATGATGGTGGTCTTGTCAACAGTGATCTGGTCGCTGTAGGTGCGGGCACCGCTTACGATATTGTCGCTCCAGGCGATTTCGCTCTCGCTGTTCTGGTCGAGTGATACGGCCTGAACACCGAAGGCAATCTTACCCTTTTCGTCACCGCTGTAGGGTGCTGAGTAGCAGATAGCTGCCCATGAGGGAGTGATGCCGAGGAGAACGGGCTCCTGACCTTCCTCACGTGACCAGATCTTGAAGAATGAGGTGTTAACTTCGTCGTTGTAGCATACTACACCGGCTTCCTTGTTGTTGGGCATCTTGAAGTATACCTTTGCGTCAACACCGGCATAGTGTGAGCGGAGGATCTTCACGTTCTCGATAACGGGCTTGGCGGGAGTTGCCAGAGTGCCGCGCTTGATTGAGAGCTCACCGAGGTAGAGGTCAGCATTAACGGCGTTGGCGAACTTCAGGGCAACCATAGCCAGAGTCTTGCCGGCGAGGCCGTCGTTGTTGGCTACTGTGTACTTAACGGTTACCCATTCTGAGTCGTCAGAGAGTACTGAAGCGTCGCAAAGCTTGATTTCCTTGGCGATGGTTGACTCGGCACCATTTACGCTGAGTGCGAGTGAAGCCTCGGTAGAACCGTTAGCGAGCTTATATACGAAGGTGATTACGTCACCGGCCTTCAGATCGTAAGCGGTCTTGAAGAGGTGGAGGTACTCGGCATCGGCGGTGCTACCGTTGATGCGGATTGAAGAACCACCTACGTATGCGTCGTTCCATGAGATAGCGGCGGTAAGACCGTCGGCGGGCACGTCCTCTGCGGTCTTGCCGAGGAACTTGTTGGTCCACCACCAGCGCCATGTGGGCATGAAGTCCTGTGCGCCGAGGTTGTACCAGTTGTTGTCGTTCTGGCGTTCGCCCTTCCAGTTGAAGAACTTACCGTTACCGGTATTGAAGTAGGTCACGAAAGCCTCCTTGGCGAGGTCCCAGCTGAGGGTCGAGCGGGCGCTCATGAAGGTACTCATACCGTGGAATGAGTCGTCGTCGGTAGCGCAGGTAACAACCTTTGAAAGCGTGGTAGTAACGTTTGCGGGGTTGTGTGAGCTGCCGGTAAACCAGTTCTCGATACGGTGCTGATAGGTAGCCTGCTGAGCGTCACCTGAGGTACCGCGTGAGCCACGTCCTTCGAAGAACATGTTCACCTTGTGCTGGCCCCAAAGACCGATAGAGAAGTTGTAGTCCTTGAAAGCATTCCAGGGGTCAGTGCTTGTACCGGGTTCGCCACCCTGCATGTTGAGACCTACGAAGATATCAAGAGTTGAACGACCCTTACCGTACTGGTCAGAAGCGGCGTTGGTAGCTGAAGTAGCAAGTTTACGGGTCCAGTTGTAATTGAAGAAAAGTGAAGTACGTTCCTGACCGAGAGGACCCCAGGTCTGGATGTTGTGGCTGCCGAGACCGTTGTCAAAGCTAACAGAACCGTTATCGTTGGTACCGTCATACCAGATGTTTTCCTGCAGACCGTAGGTGGGTGTCTGCTTCTGATATTCAGTCTTGAGGTTCTTGAGCAGATACTCGTGGAAGCTACGGAGATAGCGGAGCTGTGTAGCACCGAATCCGCTGAACTCTGAGTTGTAACCGATACCGTCGCAACCGAAGTATGCCATCATCTTGGCAGCCTTAGAGGCAAATTCGTTAGCGGTTTCTTCGGTAGTACACTTGGAGGTGATTGCACCAAGACCGTTTCTCCATTCGGTAGAGATTGAGCCGAAAGGAATTGAAGCCACACCTGAAACGGCCACACCGTTCTTGTGAGCCACGTCGGCGAGACCGGCGGGAACCTGACCGAGAGGAGCGGTCCAGTCACCCCAGTGGTCGACATAGCTCCACATGGTGAAGACTTCCTGGTCGAAGATACCGGTGGGCAGAGCGTCGCGGGTATCTTCATTACCCTGGTGGGTGTTGACGGGCATCCAAGCTACGAGGCGACGGTCGTTCACACCCCACTTGAGGGTTTCGCGCACCTGGGTAGCGGTGTTCTGGAAGCGCTGTTTGGGACGAACGCGTGAGGTAAAGAAGGCGTCATCCTCATTCAGTGAATGATCGGTTGACCACTTCTCGACATTGGAGGCGAATTCAGAGGAGCTGAGCCACTTGATATCGCCTTCATGCCACTGTTGCGCCTGAGCGGTGAGAGCTACCGCAGCAAGCGCGAGCAGGAGATTAGATCTTTTCATGAAGTAAATATTGATGATTGGTTAACAATAGTATGCGTTTAAGGTAGAAACACGGCAAATAAGCCGTCAATTCTCGAAAACCCCGAAAAGAATGCTCGCAGACGTTCGGGGGCTATTTCCTTATGGTGTACAAAGTTAAGAATAAATCCTCACATGCCTTACAATATATTTGTCGAAAAATCCCCGGCAAGTGAAGATTTAACATTTCGTAGGAGCCATCGCGGCGCCTCGCGCGGATGGGTGCGGCGGCGATGGGGGGGGGCGCGGCCTACGACATCGGCGGCCTTCGGGCGCCGGAAGGCATCGCGGAGCAGATGCCCCGATAATAGCCGTGGGTGAGCACGAAGTGCGT
>CAZNBC010000145.1:0-4403 GCA_964571125.1 uncultured Bacteroides sp. | reverse complement strand
GGTGAACTGGTGAAGTCCATGTTGGCCGACTCTCCCACACGTATCTATCCCGTTGACTCGGAACATTCGGCCATATATCAGTGTCTTCAGGGCGAGGACCCCGCGACGGTGCGCAATCTCATCATTACCGCATCAGGAGGCCCCTTCCGCACCAAATCAGCCGAGGAACTTGAGAGCGTCACCGTGAAGGACGCCCTGCGTCACCCCAACTGGAGCATGGGCGCGAAAATCACCATTGACTCGGCCACCATGATGAACAAGGCCTTCGAAATAATCGAGGCCCGCTGGCTTTTCGGCATCCCCGCAGAGAGAATAAAGGCCGTGGTGCATCCGCAGTCAATAGTCCACTCGATGGTGGAGTTTCATGACGGCGCAGTGAAGGCTCAGCTCGGAGTGCCCGACATGCACCTGCCTATCCGTTACGCCCTCGGCGAGGCAAAGCGTCTTGACGCGCCTCAGGAGCACCTGTCGCTGTCGGATTATGCGTCGCTCACATTCGAGCGCCCCGACACCGAAAAATTCCCCTGCCTGTCCCTCGCCTACAAGGCCCTCGAAGAGAAGGGCACCACGGCGTGCGTCATCAATGCCGCCAACGAGATAGCCGTGGCCGCGTTCCTGCAGGGCCGCATACGCTTCCTTGATATCTATCCCATAATCATATCTACTCTCGAACATACCACCCGCGTAGACTCTCCCGTGTATGACGATTATGTGGCGGTCAACGCCGAGGCGCGTCGCCGTGCCGCCGAAGAGGTGGAGAAGCGACAGAATGGATGAGTGAACGTCAGATATAACAACCGAATATAATATGGAATCATTTCTTATAAAAGCCGTTCAGCTCATGGCGGCACTGGCCCTCCTGGTAGTCATCCATGAGTTTGGCCACTATATCATTGCCCGCGCATGCGGCATCAAGGTAGAGAAGTTCTACCTCTTCTTCAATCCGTGGTTCTCGCTGGCAAAGTGGAAGCCCAAACCCCGCAAGACCCCCAAACTTGACAAGAATGGCAACGAGAAGGCCACGTGGCGCGACACCGAGTACGGTATCGGCTGGGTGCCCCTCGGCGGCTACGTCAAGATAGCCGGCATGATTGACGAGAGCATGGATACCGCACAGATGGCCGAGCCGGCCAAGCCGTGGGAATTCCGCTCGAAGCCCGCACATCAGCGCCTCGCGGTGATGGTGGGTGGCGTAGTGTTCAACTTCATCCTCGCCATAATTATCTACGCAGGCATAGCCTGGTTCTGGGGCGAGAAATACATCCCGATGGAGAACGCTTACGAGGGTTTCGACTTCGTGCCAGCAGCGCAGGCCGTGGGATTCCGCAACGGCGACATACCCCTGACGGCCGACGGCGAACGTCTCGACGCCTCTGACCCATATTATCCTCTCAAGATGGCCGAGGCCAAGGAGGTGAAGGTGCTCCGCAATCATCGTGACACCGTCACCATCGCCATCCCTGACAACTTCATTCTGAAGCTGAACGAAGACCGTGGCATGATGACCTACCGCATTCCTGTCTATGTGGCCGGTCTCCAGAACGGTGAGGCAGCGATCAAGGCCGGCATAATGAAGGGCGACCGTATCGTGGCCGTAGATACCATAGATACTCCGTCATTTACCGAACTGACTCCCGCGCTGGCAAAATACGCCGGTGTAGAAACCGACATCACCGTAGAGCGCGACGGCAAACGTATGGTGGTCAAGGCCACACCCAATGAATTCGGCAAACTCGGCTTCCAGATTCAGCCTCTGACTGAAGTCTATCCCACCGTTACGGTCAACTACGGCCTGCTCCAGAGTTTCCCCAAGGGTTGGGAGATAGGCACAACCACGCTGAGCAATTATGTAGGCTCGTTCCGCCACGTGTTCAGCAAGGAGGGTGCCGAGAGCCTCGGAGGCTTCGGAGCCATAGGCAGCATGTTCCCCGACAAGTGGAACTGGCTGTCATTCTGGGAGATTACCGCCTTCCTCTCCGTGGCGTTGGCCTTCATGAACATCATACCTATTCCCGGCCTTGACGGCGGCCATGTGATGTTCCTCCTCTGGGAGGTAATCACCCGCCGCAAGCCCAGCGAACAGGTGCTCGTCTATGCCCAGTATGTCGGCATGGCCCTGCTGCTTGTGCTGCTTGTCTACGCCAACGGCAATGATCTATTCCGATTTTTCCTGAAATAATAATACTATATTTTCGACAGATGACTGACTATCCCACCATAGTTCTGAAACGAGGTAAAGAAGAGTCGCTCAAACGCTTTCACCCCTGGGTGTTCTCCGGCGCCATCGCCACGCTGCCCGACGGGCTCGAGGAGGGCGACTGCGTAAGGGTAACCGCCCATGACGGCACCCCACTTGGCACGGGACATTTTCAGATAGGAAGCATCGCCGTGCGTATGCTCTCGTTTGTCGAGGAAAAGATAGACCGCGACTTCTATCGTGAGCGCCTGCTACAGGCATGGAAGCTCCGTCAGTCGCTCGGACTTATCCGCGAGGATAACAACGCCTTCCGCCTCGTGCATGGCGAGGGCGATTTCCTGCCGGGACTGGTCGTGGATGTCTATGGCCCTACGGCCGTGGTCCAGGCCCACTCGCCCGGTATGCACTATGCGCGCAATGTCATATCCGAGGCGCTTGTCAACCTGCCCGACGCAGGTATCAACGCCGTCTACTACTAGTCGGAGACCACACTGCCGTATAAGGCGCAGCTTGACCCTCAGAATGACTATATAATAGGTGAATACACCACCGATATCGCTCAGGAAAACGGCCTGAAATTTCATGTTGACTGGCTCAAAGGGCAGAAAACCGGATTCTTTGTGGACCAGCGCTACAACCGCTCGCTGCTCGGCGAGATGGCCCGCGGACGCCGTGTGCTTAACATGTTCTGCTACACCGGCGGCTTCTCATTCTATGCGCTCCGGGGCGGGGCGGAGCTGGTGCACAGCGTAGACTCCTCGGCCAAGGCCGTAAGCCTCACCAATGCCAATGTGGAGCTCAACTTCCCCGGCGATACCCGTCACAAGGCCTTTGCCGAGGATGCCTTCAAGTTCCTTGCCGACATGAAGAAAGGGGAGTACGACCTGATAATCCTCGACCCTCCGGCCTTCGCCAAACACCGCAGCGCCATCAAGAACGCCCTGCGCGGCTATCAGCGCCTCAATGCCAAGGCCTTCGAGAAGATAGCCCCCGGGGGTATCCTGTTCACATTCTCATGTTCGCAGGCCATAAGCCGCGAGCAGTTCCGCCTTGCGGTATTCTCCGCAGCGGCGCAGAGCGGCCGCAGAGTGCGCATACTCCATCAGCTCACTCAGCCCGCCGACCATCCCGTCAACATCTATCACCCCGAGGGTGAATACCTCAAGGGCCTGGTGCTCGCCGTAGAGTGAGGAAACACGTATTAAAATAATTTTGAAGACTTACTTATGTTTAAGAAAATCATGGCAGCAGCATTGGTGTCAATTACCACCCTTACAGCCTGCAACCACTCTCAGAAAGAGGTGGCCGACAGCGACTTCGACTACAATGTCGACCGTTTCGCTGACATCGAAGTGATACGCTACAAAGTGCCCGGATTCGAGGACCTCACCCTCAATCAGAAGCTACTTGTGTACTATCTCACCGAGGCAGCCCTTACCGGCCGCGACATTCTGTGGGACCAGAACAACAAGTACAACCTTCAGCTGCGCGACCTCCTGGAGAATGTCTATACCAACTACAAGGGCAGCAAGGATTCAGCCGATTATCTGGCCTTTGAGAAATACCTCAAGCAGGTGTGGTTCGGCAACGGCGTGCATCATCACTACTCCATGGACAAATTCGTGCCCGGATTCTCCGAGGAGTTCCTGCGCGAGCAGATAGCCGCGTTGCCCGAGGACCAGCGTCCCGCCGATGAGGCAACCCTGATGAAACTCATTTTTGACCCCACATTCATGGCCAAGCGTGTCAATCAGGCCGAAGGTGAGGACCTTATAGTTACCTCAGCCAACAATCTCTATGAGGGCGTGACTCAGGCCGAGGTCGAGAGCTACTACAATGCCATCAAGGACACCACGTTGCCCGACCCCATATCCTACGGCCTCAACACCCGCGTGGTTAAGGAAAACGGCAAGGTAGTCGAACAGCCCTACAAGATTGGCGGCCTCTATTCACCGGCGATAGAACGCATCGTCGAGCTGCTTAACAAGGCGTCGGAGTATGCCGAGAATGACAGCCAGCGCAATGTGATCAAGAAACTTGTGGAATTCTACACCACCGGCGACCTCAAGACCTTCGACGAATACTCCATACTCTGGGTTGAGGATAAGGACAGCCAGGTAGACTTCATCAACGGCTTTATCGAAAGCTACGGTGACCCCTTAGGCATGACCGCCGCATGGGAGTCAATCGTCAACTTCAAGAACAT
>CAZNBC010000144.1:0-4435 GCA_964571125.1 uncultured Bacteroides sp. | reverse complement strand
CATCAGCTTATGCCGAACTTGACGGCTCGGCATTGCGCGGATGTGACGGACGTGTATGGTCATTCTACAACAAATACAACCCCGACATGGAGCCTTACCTTGACTGGATTCTCAAAGGTAAGGGAGAGCCTCTGCCCCTTTGGGTAAAGCCCTCGCGCAAACTCTCGGCCCGCGACATGCAGGCCATGATGCGCGACCACTTCGAGGGCACACCCATGGATATGACCCTCGACATCGGCGCCGGCCCCTGGAAGGTGCCCTACCGTTGGCGTCCCATGACCTACGAAGTTGACTCCGTGACCTACTACAACGAGCGTGCCATAGCTACACAGCAGACCGGCTTCTCATTCGTGAGCGAGATGCGCGCCGACGCCCCCGAGGCCATGCGCGGAGTGTTGTGGTTCGGCGTTGACGATGCCAACACCTGCGTATATGTGCCCATGTACTCATGCCTCACCGAAGTGCCCCACGAATTCGCACCAGGCAACGGCGACATGCTTGACCTCTCATGGGATGCAGCCTTCTGGGTGACCAACTACGTAGCCAATCAGGCTTACAACCGCTACTCACAGATGATACCTGACATACGCCGTGTACAGAACTCCATGGAGGACTCCATTGCCGCCGAGGTCGACCGTCTCTACGCCACAGTAGGCGAGATGTCGCCCAAGGTAGCTCAGAGCGTGCTCAACCGCCACAGTGCCGAATGGTCAAAGAAGTATGTTGACCGCTACAAGAAGCTCGGCGACTATCTGTTGGTAAAGTATCTTGACGGCAACCGCAAGAAAACCGACGAAAACGGCAATTTCCTTCGCACACCCGAGGGCATGGCCGTATCGCCCGACTTCCCCGGCTACGATGAGAAGTATTACCGCTCCATCGTCAACGACCCTGACGGTGGCGACCGCCTCAAACTCCTCATCATAGAGCAGTAATACAGAGCAATAATATAGGACACTGAAGTTCTATCATACAATGCGACACAACGACATCACCGTACCCGTCACCGAGGTTAGCTTCGAGGAACTTACCGACGTACAGCGTCGGCTTGTGTCCCTGGCCCGCCGTGCGACATACCGTTCCTATGCGCCCTACAGCCACTTCAATGTGGGGGCTGCCATACTGCTCGACAACGGCGAGATTGTCACCGGCTCAAATCAGGAGAACGCCGCCTACCCCTCGGGCACATGCGCCGAGCGTACGGCAGCCTTCTACGCCCACTCCACATACCCCGACGCACGGTTCAAGACCATAGCCATAGCGGCTCGCGGCACGGACGGCGACGAGGTAGAGGACCCCATATCACCCTGCGGCGCATGCCGTCAGGCACTCGTTGAGTTTGAGACATTAGGCAAAGAGCCCGTAGAGGTAATCCTTGCCGGAGCACGACGCATATTCATCCTTCCTTCCCTGCGCTCGCTCCTCCCGCTTGCCTTCACGGAATTCTGAAGGCCCACAGTATAATTAAGACGTTAAGTGGCTATGGCAAAGAAAGCACAGTTCGCTTCAAAGATAGGTCTCATAGCGGCCACCGTAGGCTCAGCCGTGGGACTCGGTAATATATGGCGTTTCCCGGCCGAGGCTCAGGCCAATGGCGGAGCGGCATTCCTTATGGTCTACATCCTCTGTGCCCTCGTGCTCGGCATACCGGTGATGCTGGCCGAGTTCTCGCTCGGACGTGCCGGACAGAGTGATGCCGTAGGCTCTTTCCAACGCCTCAAGGCTTCGCGCGCATGGAGCGGAGTGGGATTCATTGCCGTACTCGCCAGCTACCTCATACTGTGCTTCTACATGGTGGTGGCGGGATGGACTTTCGAGTATCTTTGGCAATCAATAACGGGTCACCTCTATGAACCCGTAGCAGGTACCACAAGCGTGCAGGGCCAGTTTGCCGCACGTATGGAGGAGTTCATCTGCGAACCGTGGAATCCGCTGATAAACACCTACGCCGTTATCGTGGTGAACATATTCGTGCTCATTGCGGGAGTGCAGAAAGGTATCGAACGCCTGAGCAACATACTCATGCCGATGCTGTTCATGATACTGCTGATATTTACATGCGTGGCCCTTACCCTGCCTGAAGCCGGCGAGGGACTGAGCTATTTCTTCCACCCCGATTTCAGCAAGATTACCCCGACGGTGGCACTAAACGCCTTGGGACAGGCATTCTTCTCCATGAGCCTCGGCATGGGTATCCTGATTACCTACGCGGCTTACTTCCCCAAGGACGCGCGCCTCACCAAGACATCCTTCACCGTGGCCGGCCTTGACCTCATGGTCTCGGTCATGATGGGCATGATAATCTTCCCCGCCGTAATGTCATTCAACCTCGAGGGGGAGAGCCTGCGCGGAGCCGCCCTTGTGTTTGTAACCTTGCCTGAAATCTTCGCGGCAATTCCCCTCACGCAGCTGTGGTCCATCCTATTCTTCCTGCTGCTGCTCGTAGCCGCCCTCACATCCACCATCTCCATTGCCGAAGTGACCGTGGCCATGTATCAGGACCGCCTGAAAATATCGCGCGTCAAAGCCGTGCTGCTGGCTCTGCTGCCGCTGTTTGTGCTCAGTGCACTCTGTTCACTGTCGCAGGGGCCGCTTTCGCACTTCCTTATCTTCGGCATGACCATCTTTGACTTCCTTGATAATTTCGCCACAAACTTGCTGCTTCCGCTCGGCTCGCTGTTGCTCTGCATATATATCGGGTGGTTCGCTCCCGACTGGCTGTTGCCGCGCGAGCTTACCAACAACGGCGCGCTCCACGCCCGCTATGTACCTGTGGTGAGATTTGCCATCAAGTATGTGGCTCCGGTGCTGATACTGCTCGTACTGCTCACGCCGATACTTACCTGAGCATATGTCCGGTAGACGCAAACTCACCTCGTCGGAACGCCATGGAGTCATAGCGCTCGCCGTGGTGATGATAATCGTTGTGACCCTCATGGCCATAGACCGTGGGATATTCAGGCCTAAGATAACGGAACTCGGCCACACGGAAGTGGCCGATACGATAGTGACCCGGAATGATTATAGCACCGTGACCGACTCTGTAGTAAACGAGAAACCACATAGACGCGGACGCAAACGTAAGGAGCCGAAGAAAGAGAGGACTAAACTTCCAGCGGGACGTCAGCGCAACCACCTTGACGAGAGCGCTGAATGACTAAATATTTGGTCATGACGCGGAATCTGAGTAAATTCGCATCAGTAACGTCAACACTCACCGACCGTCATGCCTGATAAGAACCCAAAGTGGCCCGGATTCACACCATTCTCGCTCAATCTTCGCGGACAGCTACATGAGTACCGTCGCCCTCAGGTGATGGGGATTGTCAATGCCACTCCCGATTCATTTTATGAGGGGTCACACAATACGTGCGCCGAGGATATAGCGCGTCGTGTATCCGCGATGGTGGCTCAGGGTGCCGACATGATTGACTTGGGTGCCTACTCCTCACGACCCGGAGCCGACGATGTATCTCCCGAGGAAGAGATACGCCGCCTGCGCATGGCAATGAAGGCACTACGTGAGGTTGCGCCCTCCATACCGGTTTCGATTGACACATTCCGTGCCTCCGTGGCCCGCGCGGCCATAGAGGAGATGGGAGCCGACATCATCAACGACATATCCGGCGGAGAGCTTGACCCGGAAATGTTTGCCACAGTGGCTGAGCTGAAAGTGCCTTACATCATGATGCACATGCGCGGCACACCCGCTACCATGACGTCACTCACCGACTACGGCGAGCAAGGAGTCACGGCCTCGGTCATCAATGAACTTTGGGATCGCGTACGCCGCTTCAGCTATATGGGTGTGGCCGACATCATCATCGACCCCGGATTCGGATTTGCCAAGACGGTAGAGCAGAACTACCGGCTGCTTGACTCTCTTCAGGCCATCAAAGAGGCTTTCGGACGTCCAATACTGGCCGGAATGTCACGCAAATCCATGATTTACCGCCCGCTCGGCATCACCCCCTCCGACTCACTTGCCGGCACCATCACGCTCCACACCGTCGCCATGCTCAAAGGCTCTTCGATAGTGAGAGTCCATGACGTGGCCGAGGCGGTACAGTCGCGCGACGTACTCCAACTTCTCTCTGCCGATGAGTCATAACACAGATACCGTTCACCACTCCTTACACAGCTTTAAATGGAACCATTCGGACTAAAGGACGCCCTTGACATAGCCATAGTGGCACTGCTGCTCTTCTATCTTTACCGCATAATGAAGGAGTCGGGCACCATCAACATCTTCTTCGGTGTGCTGTCATTTTGCATAGTGTGGGTGATAGCCTCGCAGATACTCGAAATGAAGCTCATAGGCTCGATACTCGACAAGTTCATGAGCATTGGTGTTCTGGTGCTGGTAATCCTCTTTCAGGACCAGATAAAGCGGTTTCTTGTGGAGCTTGGCGACCATAAACGGTGGCGGTTCCTG
>CAZNBC010000143.1:0-4439 GCA_964571125.1 uncultured Bacteroides sp. | reverse complement strand
CGCGCTTCGATGCCACAGCCCGTACATACCATTACTACGCCCTTGAAGACAAGTCGCCATTCTTCAACGCCCTCAGCTGGCGATGTGGCCACGGCCTTGACTTCGAGGCCATGAACGAGGCGGCATCGCGTCTGCTCTCCGTGAGCGACTTCACCTCATTCGCCAAGCTCCACAGCGATGCGCGCACCAACATTTGCCACGTCACCGAAGCCCGATGGCTCCCGGTAGCCGGCATACCCGGAGGATGGGTGTTTGTCATAACCGCCGACCGTTTCCTGCGCAATATGGTCAGGGCCGTCGTGGGCACACTCGTCGAAGTAGGGCGCGGCAAACTCAGCCTCAAGGGGTTTGAGCGCGTCATCGAAGCACGCGACCGCTGCAGCGCCGGCACATCCATGCCCCCTCAGGCCCTCTACCTGTGGGACATCCGCTACCCCTACGATTTGTAAATAAAATTAAAACAATCGTAATCATTGCCAAAACCCCTGCTACGCGTTTTGTAGATTAGCCCCTGATGTATACTTTTGCGAAGTAGATAATAAATCCATTTAATCTCTTCTCAAGAATAATTAAGACTCACCCCGGCGCAGACCCCGCTAAAGGCCGCGCACAGAGAGTGATTCATCAGGCAACATTATGCTAAACCATATCTGCAAGTCACTGCTCACGGCGCTTTTCTTCGGAGTAGCCGCACTGCCTCAAGAGGCGTGTGCGCAGGACAGATATACAGTAACTCTCCAGTCCTCATCCACGCACTGCGACATGCGTGCCTATGTATACGACAGTGTTGACATACCGCCCCACTTCCCCGGAGGTGACGGAGCCATGGTGCGCTTCATCAACAGTCAGCGCTGCTATCCTTCCGATGCCTATCAGGCCGGAGTCGAAGGCCGAGTCGTGTGCGGTTTCATAGTCGAACCCAACGGAGCTATAACCAACATTGAGGTTGTAAGAAGCGTGGAACCCACCCTTGATGCCGAAGCCAAACGAGTAATCTCGGCCATGCCCGCATGGGAGGCAGGGCGCATCAACAACACCACCGTACCCGTCTACTGCATCCTCGCAATCCCGTTCCGTAGGTAGCAACCCATTTTCTGCCGATACCCTACGAAGAAATAAACCGAACGGCGATGTGTCGCATTTTGACACATCGCCGTTCGGTTGTATCTGATGATATGGGTTCAGCGGCGCAGCACAGTCTGCTCGTTGTGGCGTCGGCGAGCTTCCTGCCGGGCTGAGGCGGCATAGAGTGAGGGCTCGACGAGGGCGTAAATGAGGCCTCCGGATACGCCAAGCCATGCGGCATAGACAAGCATGTCGCTCACCACAAAGCCGTGGGAAGTGAGACCCTTGACGAGGAGGATGCCCCAAATGGCCATCCATACGAGGCCGATGGCGTAGAGGGTGTACTCAATGCGCATGGCTATCCGGCGACGCTTCTCAGGCAGACGGTTGAGCACCATGCGCGTGAACCAAGGCGAGGGCTTCGCCTCGGGAAGCGAGTGCATGAGTTTCCTAAACTCCTCGTCAGAAATATGCTTTGCCTCTTGAGGAGCTGAGGTTGGGTATCGTCCGGTAGTATCTTTCATGTTTGCCGGGGTATTTGACTTATGAGCTGACATAACAAAATAAATGAGGATTAAGTGAGGATTCTGAAAGGGTTAAAGTCGGGTGAGTGAATCTGCGCGCTCTTCCTCGCGGGCGAAATAGGCGCTCAGGCGTCCACGCGCACGTGACAGATAGGACTTCACCGTACCGGAGGGAAGCCCGGTGATTTCCACTATCTCTTTGAGAGGACGGTCGTCCATATAGAACAGCAGCACAAGAGTGCGCTCAACGGGCGGGAGCACTCTCAGGGCAGCTTCAATATCATGGGAGGTATCGGTGCGCTCCGTGGTGTATGTCGACGATGCCTCGGGGATATTCTCAAGGTCAACCATAGGATGACGGCTGCGCATCTCGGAGTAAAACTCACGGTAGGCTATCCTGAAGAGCCATGTACGGAAGCGCGCAAGTCCCTGGAAACTCCGCAAGCCGGCATAGGCCTTGATGAAGGTCTCCTGAGCCAGGTCGTCGGCCAATGCGGCATCCCCGGCCAGGTTCACAAGGAACCTGCGCAGCTCGGGGCTATAGGCATCGACAAGCCGTGCGAAGGCCCTGCGGTCGTCAAAGGCCACACAGCGGGCTATCAGCGCTTTCTCCTCAAACAGGTTTAACATCTTCCGTAGTGTCTTGCAGGATAGTTGCGGCGAGATCCTTACTTTATGTCGTCACTTTTCACACCCTTGAACTGCGGCGGAAAGCTCTCAGGCGACGCCTTTGACTGTCCACCCGAGTAACGGTCGAAACGCATATATATTATCATCTTCACGATACCCACCACGAGGGGGAAGATGCTGAGTATCACCGCCGTCTTGAAACTTGACGTCACGCTGAAGAATATGGCAAGCCCGACTCCAAGTCCAAGCCATTTCAACGCTGAGGAGTAAGACTGGCGCTTGGATATGTTGGAGAAGCGCATATTTACCATTGACTCGGGAACGGAATAGCCCTCACGAGCCAGGTTTTCGATAGTGCGCAGCTGTTCACGATGGAATTTCTGACGGGAACGGAGCACCATGCTTATCACGATTATCACCCCGAGAAACGGCAATAATATTAGGCCAAGGAATATCAACATTATCACCACGATGTCCTCAATGTGCTCGTCAATAGCATCCCTTACCACATGCGACATCGGTTTGGAGACGTTAACATCCACCTTGACATCCTCAGTCTCGGCCACCTCCTCGGCAATCTCATCGGTGAGGTCGCGTACCGGGGGCAGAATCGTGGCGTTAAGAATGGTATCGGTGGTAATCTCTCCCTTCTTTTCCTCGGCAAGAGCAATGACAGCCTTGACCTTTTTGCGCACCTTTTCTCCCACCTCGGCGGAGTCGGCCACGACCTCCTCTTTGGTCTTCTTCTCCTTATCGGAGACGTCGGGCACGGGGGGTAACGCTATGGTCTTGGTAGTATTATCGGAAGGAGAGGCGGGGTATTCGGTTGCATAGGCCGCAAACGGCAGCGCGAGCGAGCTGAGAGTCACCACCGCGAGGAGCAGTAGGCGTGCTGCTGCGTCAATGGATCGGGAAAAGTATGGTATGGTCATGTATCAGAATTTTTGAATTATTCATGCATTAGACGCAGAGACGATGCCGACAGGTTGCACGGCGCACAAAAAAAGGTGAGGAAAACCTCACCAAAACTTGTTGTTCTCCGCCGAATACTCCCATCCGGCGGCCGCGAGAGTGTCAACAATCGTCTGCTTGTCAAGGTCCATCGCCGCACACATCTCGTCAAGCGAGGCATATTCGTCACGCAGCTTCATATTAACGAAGCTGAACAGCATAAACGGGTCCTTCGGTAATTCGTCCATAATAACTCTAATATTCAATCCTATTAATACTCAATTTCTCGGCAATTTACTGTCCTTCCACATCCGCATGGCCTACTTAATTACGCCAAAGAGCCTCATCTTGCCAATTACTTGGGAATCCCATTGCCGATACATCCACATTGGGATATTTAGCGAGTAAGGACCTGAAATGTGCAGCAAAGTTGTTTTGTGGATTGACAGCCTGAAGAAAATATAGCAAGATTGACATGATGTAATACACTCGCTTTGTATCGGCAGGAATATCTATAAATGGAAGATGAGTTCGACGAGGGACGAGTGCATTGATACTTAAACGGCGATTCCACAACCTGCTATGATGAGCACATATATTACGTACATAAACTATCGAGTGAAGCCACGACTCCATAATCGTATCTGCAAGCCCATAAAATTTCGCCACTTTTCTCCGGGCATGGCCGGCTTTAAGCCAACGGTACATCATTGATAAAGTACCGAACGAACTTACTTCAAATGTCATCCAACTTGGTGGAAATACATTTGAATACTTACGCTGAAAAGCGACAATAGCCTCATCATCGCTTCTACGTAATTCAGTCTCCAATTTTGATAGGAGGGCTGTGTGACAGTGGACATCCTTGAAATTTGAAGAGTTCTCAAACCAATATATCCCGGACTCATATCCCATTATTAAAGATAACTGTGTCCTAATGGAAATCTCTATTTTCTCCATTTCAGAACATATCATCTTTCTGAGTTCGGAGTCAAATTTATAAAGATTATAGGCATCCTCAAAATTCGCACCGGGTTTGAAAATGCTATATCCGGGCATCCGAAACGGAGTGAGGTAACTTTTCATTCTGAAAAGACTTATGTTTTCAAGAATGTGTTGTGCTCTTTTTTCATCAAAGAAAGCCAACCCATCCGATTTCAGAAGTCTTATCTGTTCGGCAACGGATATTTGCGGTTGATTGTAACGAGGAAGTGTCATAAAAAGAAAAAACTTACCCTGAGCGCGCTGTTCTTACGGGAAGCGGGGTAA
>CAZNBC010000142.1:0-4439 GCA_964571125.1 uncultured Bacteroides sp. | reverse complement strand
AATGGCCAAGGGATTTTAAGTCCCTCGTGTCTACCATTCCACCATTCGAGCGGTTGAAGCGGTGCAAAGTTAGGCAATATCGGGTAAGCATCCAAAATATTTAAGTAAGTCTTCAAAATATTTTTGTTTCATTGCCGGTCGTTTTTGTACTATAGCACCTCGCTAACACAATAAACCGTAGTATGTCAACGTAATATGATAACCGGACTGGAACATGCCACGCTGCAAAAAAAATCACAGAAACTACAGCGTGACGGATTTTTTCACTAACTTTGAGCAATTATTACCATTTCGCTCAACAGCAATCAATAAATCACTAAAAAACCAATACACAACACATGTCAATTTTCTCAAAAATGCCTTCCGGAATAGCGCTGGCTGCAGCTATGATGCTGGCAGCTCAGGCCATCTCGGCTGACAATTTCTTAATTGTCAGATTTCAGGACGGAACTGCCACCAGTTTCAACCTGACCCATCGGCCCAATGTGACTTTCGATGGAGGCCGCATGGTGATTGCATCCGAAGATATGGAGACATCCTATGATGCAGCACGCGTAAAGCGCTTCACTTTCGGAGATGATACAAACGAAATAGCTCCGGTGCTCACCGAAAACGAGGTGCGCCTCACATACACCTCTCCTGAAGCAGCCACCCTCTCGGGTCTGAAGCATGGTGAACGCGTATCGCTCTTCTCCACCGACGGTATCATGCTCATGACCCTCTCAGCCGACGAATCGGGAGTGGCCGAGCTCAATCTGTCATCACTCTCCAAAGGCGTATTTATCATATCAGTTTCCAACGGACAATCCTTTAAAATAGCACGATAATGAATTTCTCAATACTTCGCCGCACTTTTTCCGCAGCATTTGTCGCACTCGCGGCCACAACCGTGAGCGCACAGTCATTTACCGTACACATGAGCAACGGTACTTCAGCCACATACAAGACTGAAGACGTAGACAGCATCTCGTTCTTCGACGACGGCAACTCACCCACACTCTTCAAGCAGCCCGCCAACACCTATATCGTGACCAAGGGAGGTGAATACGCATTCTATCCCAAGCGTCCCTCAGGCTCTACGGTAGAAGGCGTGGTAAAGGCCGACTGGATCTGGGGTTCGAAGACGAATGACAACGAAAAAATCCAGTCCATCGTACGCAACGTACGCCTCGAGGACGGCAAAATCAAGTTTACCGCATCGGGAAATGAAGGCACTGCCGTAATCGCCGGCTTCGATGCCGCCGGCACCGTCAAGTGGGTATGGCTCGTCTGGGTAACCGACTTCCCCACCGATATGGAATTCGAGGATGGAGCAATGTTCATGGACCGCTATATCGGCGCCACCAGCGCTGACCCCAAAGAGGGAGCTGCTACTTGGGCTTCTGTAGTCTATCAGTGGGGGCGTCCCGTACCTATCTTCAGCGGATTCGGTGAGGAATGGGGTGAGGAAAACGCTATGCAAAACGCCATCCGCGCCACCATCATGAACCCCGACTACAATTTCAAATGGACACTGACAAAAGAAAGCGCCAAATCCGTGGAGGAAAGTATCGCTAATCCCACCACATTCTATTGTGGTTATGCCGGTCATGGCGACTGGCTCGCTGAAAGAAATGACCAGCTCTGGCTCTCTACCAAGACAGACTATGATCCCTCACCCGCCGGTTATCAGATGCCTGTATTTCAGGACTGGGGAGAGAATTTCTTCAGCTACCTTACCCCTTATGATGCGGAAGGCCAGACCGGAGGATATTACGAATATAACGGTCACCGCCACTTCTTCCCCAACGGTGTCAAGAACCGCATGTGGGATACCGGCGAAAACGTGATAGGCTATCCCGGTTTCATGATGTGGAACGCGGAATATTATCTGGAAGACATGGGATTTTTCGAAGACCCCAACTTCCCCTTTACATTTGATGAAGCCATCGAAATGGGTCTTATATATTATTTACCCTCTCGTCTCCACTACCAGTGGGAAGAGGGTGCCATGTTAGCGTTTCATGGTGTAGGCAACCCCGCCTTCGCTCATCCTATCCTCTGCAAACGCATAGAGAAATAAGGATTTCCTATAATATAATAAACGCTTCGAGGCCGATGCATTCACATCGGCCTCGTTTTGCTTGAATAAAGTTACTGCGTGACAGTTTTTTTCACTAACTTTGAGCAGTTATTACCATTTCGCTCGATAGTAATCAATAAGTCACTAAAAACCAATACACAACACATGTCAATCTTCTCGAAGATGCCTCGCGGAATACTTCGCCGCACTTTTTCCGCAGCATTTGTCGCACTCGCGGCCGCTACCGTGAGCGCACAGTCATTTACCGTACACATGAGCAACGGTACTTCAGCCACATACAAGACTGAAGACGTAGACAGCATCTCGTTCTTCGACGACGGCAACTCACCCACACTCTTCAAGCAGCCCGCCAACACCTATATCGTGACCAAGGGAGGTGAATACGCATTCTATCCCAAGCGTCCCTCAGGCTCTACGGTAGAAGGCGTGGTAAAGGCCGACTGGATCTGGGGTTCGAAGACGAATGACAACGAAAAAATCCAGTCCATCGTACGCAACGTACGCCTCGAGGACGGCAAAATCAAGTTTACCGCATCGGGAAATGAAGGCACTGCCGTAATCGCCGGCTTCGATGCCGCCGGCACCGTCAAGTGGGTATGGCTCGTCTGGGTAACCGACTTCCCCACCGATATGGAATTCGAGGATGGAGCAATGTTCATGGACCGCTATATCGGCGCCACCAGCGCTGACCCCAAAGAGGGAGCTGCTACTTGGGCTTCTGTAGTCTATCAGTGGGGGCGTCCCGTACCTATCTTCAGCGGATTCGGTGAGGAATGGGGTGAGGAAAACGCTATGCAAAACGCCATCCGCGCCACCATCATGAACCCCGACTACAATTTCAAATGGACACTGACAAAAGAAAGCGCCAAATCCGTGGAGGAAAGTATCGCTAATCCCACCACATTCTATTGTGGTTATGCCGGTCATGGCGACTGGCTCGCTGAAAGAAATGACCAGCTCTGGCTCTCTACCAAGACAGACTATGATCCCTCACCCGCCGGTTATCAGATGCCTGTATTTCAGGACTGGGGAGAGAATTTCTTCAGCTACCTTACCCCTTATGATGCGGAAGGCCAGACCGGAGGATATTACGAATATAACGGTCACCGCCACTTCTTCCCCAACGGTGTCAAGAACCGCATGTGGGATACCGGCGAAAACGTGATAGGCTATCCCGGTTTCATGATGTGGAACGCGGAATATTATCTGGAAGACATGGGATTTTTCGAAGACCCCAACTTCCCCTTTACATTTGATGAAGCCATCGAAATGGGTCTTATATATTATTTACCCTCTCGTCTCCACTACCAGTGGGAAGAGGGTGCCATGTTAGCGTTTCATGGTGTAGGCAACCCCGCCTTCGCTCATCCTATCCTCTGCAAACGCATAGAGAAATAAGATTTTTCCTCTCCATAAACGATTCGAGGCCGATGCGATGCATCGGCCTCGTTTTGCTTGAATAAGCCTTAATCAGCTATGTATTATCGTATGCTGATACTCTCTCAGTCGCGGGGACAGAAGGCGAGAGGCATGGCACTGTGGGGGTTGCGTACCACACCGTCACTGTACACCACTCCTCCGTTTACCATAGTGAGCACCACACGGTTGCGCAGCGTGAGGCCCACATAGGGTGTCCAGCCGCAAAGACTGCGCACGTCACTGTCATCAATCGTCCAGGGGTCGGTAGCATCATCCACCAGTACAAGGTCGGCATAATATCCCTCGCGGATGAAGCCTCGGCGATCGATACCGAAGAGCGTGGCAGGATTGTGGGCCATCAGCTCCACCACCCGGGGAGCGGTATAGGCTCCGGCACTGACGAACTCCATCATCATAGGTAGCTCGAACTGCACCGAAGGCATGCCGCTGGCTGCCTTGAGCGCGCCACCCTGCTTGCGCTCGGGCAAATGGGGGGCATGGTCACTTCCTATGGTATCAATCACCCCGTTGGCGACAGCCTGACGGAGCGCCAGACGATCGGCCGGCGACTTGATAGCGGGATTGCACTTGATACGTGTGCCACGCGACACATAATCATCGTGGCTGAATATGAGATAGTGCGGACAGGTCTCTGCCGTGATACGCTTCGACGCGATCGGCCCTGCCGAGAAACATTCCAGCTCCTCCGCTGTGGATATGTGCATGACATGGAGTCGGGCACCCGTCTCACGCGCCAGGGATGTGACATAGCGTGTGGAGTCGTAGCAAGCCTTATTGTCACGTATTTTGCTGTGCATGGCCACGGGGGCATCTTCCCCCATAAGGTCACGTGTCTGGGCCATCCGCTCGCTTATGCGTCTGTTGTCCTCGGCATGAACCGCAATTTTGGTGCGGTAGCCTGCCTCACGCACAATGC
>CAZNBC010000141.1:0-4444 GCA_964571125.1 uncultured Bacteroides sp. | reverse complement strand
ACCGCGTCACCCTCCTTGATGGTGCCGTCAACGGTAGCATTGTTGATAGGCTTCACGAATTCGTCGGTCACGTCATTGTCATACGACTCCTGCATGGCTTTCACCATATCCGTAGCCTGTTCGCCCTCGCCCTTCACAAGAAGGTCATAGGCGATTTTCACACGCTCCCAACGCTTGTCGCGGTCCATAGCGTAGTAGCGGCCGATGATTGAGGCAATCACTCCGGCTGACTTCTCGCAATGTTCCTGAAGCTGACGGATGAAACCGATACCGCTGCGGGGGTCGGTGTCACGACCGTCCATAAAGCAGTGGATATACACCTTTTCAAGGCCATAGTGCTTGGCTATGTCGCAGAGAGCGAAGAGGTGGTCGAGGCTTGAGTGTACGCCGCCGTCAGAGGTGAGGCCCATGAAGTGGATGGCCTTGCCATGTTCCTTTGCGTAGGTGAATGCGCTCTTTATCTTAGGATTCTCCATGATTGAGCCGTCGCGGCAAGCCTTGTTGATCTTCACGAGGTCCTGATAGACTATGCGGCCGGCGCCTATATTGAGATGGCCCACCTCGGAGTTGCCCATCTGGCCGTCGGGCAGACCCACATTCTCTCCCGAAGCCTGGAGCTCGGAGTGGGGATAGTTGGCCAACAGGTAATCCCAGTAGGGAGTGGGGGTGGAGTAAATCACATCGCTCTTTGAATGGTCGCCTATGCCCCATCCGTCGAGTATCATCAGCAATGCTTTCTTAGCCATGTCGTTATGTTATTAGGGATATAATGTTAAGTAAAAGTTCGTTTTCGCAGTGCGAAATTACAAAAAAGCCCCCAATAATCAACCTCTCAGCCAACTAAATCACCACGCGAAGCGTTAAAACATATACAGTTAACAAGAAAATGCGTATATTTGCGAAACTTATTGTCTAACAATCACACATATATTTTAACCCACACACTTAAATTATTATGACTACAGACACTATTGGCACATGGGCCGGACAGGCCTGGAAAGCACTTTACGAAGCTGACGTACTTGACCTCAAGCAACTCAGAAAGATGGCCAAACTCAAGGACAAGGAACTCTGTCTGGCCCTCGGATGGCTCGCCCGTGAAGGCAAAATCGCCTTCGTCGAGAGCGATGATGACAAAGAACTGCTTGTGAAGCTGACCGACTGCTAATCAGCTCCACCATAGCGTACTCTCAAGGTACGGATATACGGATAGCCCCGAATGTTGACATACGACATTCGGGGCTATCCGTATACTATATCTTAGCTACTTCCTTTTGCTGATGGTGTCCACGTGCTTCATTACCAGCGACGGAGGAAGCCCACGATGCAGACAATCGCGCATGAAGTCCATGTATGGAGCCACATGTGCAAAGAACTTGCGGTAACCCTCGCACAGGTAATTGAGTCCCGGCTCGCCGTCGGCAGTGGTGACAAATCGGTTCTTAGGGCACTCCCCGTGGCAGGCGAAATTCCATCGGCACTCACGGCACTGTTTCGGGAGTCCCTTGGTCTTTACCGCCCCGAAGGCAAGCTGCTTCTCCGACATCATCATGTCTATGAGCGAGCGGTCGGCGATATTACCCAGCCTGTACTGCGGAAACACGAAATGGTCACACGAATACACCTCTCCGTCATATTCCATCACCGCAGCATGGCCGCAGCTCGGCGAAAGTGTACACAGTCCCGGCATCTCACCCATCCAGTTAGCCAACGTGGCATCGAATATCTGCACGAACACTTGCCCTACATCCTGCCTTACCCAGCGGTCAAATACCCTGCAGAGGAAATCGCCCCACTGCTCGGGAGTCACGGAATATGGGGTAAGCGTACCCTCACCGTCAACCGCTTCCACCGGAGTACCCTCGCCACGGCTGCGCTCCACGATCGGAGTGAACTGCAGATAACGGCACCCTATGTTCTTGAAGAACCGGTAAAAGTCCTCGGGGAATTCAACATTGTAGTCATTGATGACCGCCATGGCATTCCACTCCACATGATGGCGTTTAAGCATATCTATGGCTTTCATCACCGTGCGGTGCGACGGACGGTCACCCGTCATGCGGCGATACTCGTCGTGAAAGTCCGCCGGACCGTCAATGGATATGCCTACGAGCCAATTATTATCGTGGAGAAAACGGCACCACTCCTCATCAAGGAGTGTGCCGTTGGTCTGCAGACAGTTTAGTATGGGCCGACCGTCGCCATAGCGCTTCTGCAGCTCTACGGCCTTGCGGTAAAACTCAAGAGGACGTATGGTAGCCTCGCCTCCATGCCACGTAAACACTATCTCTCCGGCAGTCTGAGCCTCGATATAGCGGCGTGTGAAGAGGTCAAGCGTAGCCTCGGTCATGAGGCGCGTGCGGTCGGGCGCGGCGTACACCGCGCTCTTATCATTGTAGTAGCAGTATGCGCACCTCATGTTGCAGGCATCGCCGACAGGCTTCACCATGCAGTAGAGGGGCCTTGAAAACGGATTGCTTACAGGAGTTTTCTCCATCATTTGCCGGCAGCCTCCCCTGTTATCTCGGTGAGAGGCATCTTAAGGAACCATATACGGTATCCACCCTGATGTGAGGGGCCTGCGTTCTCCACTGCCTCCTCGGTGAGCACACCAAGTGATCCGTCAGGGAGTATGGCCATTGATGAATACGCGGCGGGACCCCATGTGATCTGGCGGAATACGGGGAAGGTCTTGCCTCCGTCGAAGCTACCGTATACACCGATATCGGCTCTTTCGGGGCATGCGCCCTGTATGGGTTTCAGATCGGGATTCACCTTCATGGCTGCGGGCATTGACTGGAGAACCAACTGACGGCCACTGTAATCACACACTATGAAGTCGCCGTTGCAGGCGGGGTCAGGCAAATCCTCGATGACTACCGGTTCGCTCCATGTCTTGCCGCGGTCGTGAGAGTACGAGAAGGTGCGGTTACCGAATTTTTTACGCGAGCGTATGCTCATTATCACGGTGCCGTCCTCAAGCTGAGCCACCTTGGCCTCATCGCCGTCGCCGGTTGCGGGATTCTCGGCAGCCTGCCATGTGCGTCCGCCGTCATCACTGTAGATAGCGTAGTTGTAGAATCCTCCACGACCGCGCTCACGCACTACGAGAGAGAACATCAGGCGTCCGTTATCGAGCTGCAGGGCTGCTCCCGACGAAGCGAAAGCTCCTGCCACGTTCTTGATAGGCTGGGGACCATCCTTCTCGGCGGTAAGTATCATAGGGTTGATATTGAGCGGCTCGCCCCATGTGCGGCCGTTGTCAGTGCTGCGCACCACGGTAATATTGGCGGGGGCATCCTGCCACAGGCCGTTGCCGTGACTGCATATCACAAGCACATCGCCGGTATTGCGGTCAACTACCACAGCGGGGTCGCCATAACCACCTATCGAGTCATTCTCAATGATTGTGAAGAAGTCGCCCCATGTACGGCCATTGTCAGTAGAGATACGACCTACTACGTCAATACGTCCGGGCAGATCCGACAATTTGTCAATACGCTTGTCGGCCACGGCTAAAAGATTACCGTCAGACATCACAGCCAACGCCGGAATACGGTAGAACTGCGAATCATAGTCTCCGGGGCTGAACACGAGCGAACGCTCCACATCGTCGGGACGGCGATTGTCAGCCGAAGCCGTAAAAGCTACCATTGAAGAGGCCAGACAGATAACTGCTGCTACGGCCACACGGAATGAACTTACTCTCATTGTGAAAAATGTTAAAGATGGCATTAAAGTAAAGTGTCAACCACAAAGATACTCTTTTTTTATGAACTTCCGTAAATAAAAAATGTCTACCGTGCACTATCTTGGTCACTCACTTTAATTTCCGTAAATTTGCACATCCAATCAAATAACTCCGCATTAAGCAAGTCGTATTTCTTATATAGCTATGTTTTCAGGAATCGTAGAAGAGGCCGCCCGCGTGGTAGCCGCTGAAAGAGAGGGGGGCAATCTCCACCTCACGCTCTCATGCTCGTTTGCCGACGAACTCAAGATAGACCAGTCCGTGGCCCACAATGGTGTGTGCCTCACCGTAGTATCTCTGCCCGGTGACTCCACCTACACCGTCACTGCCATTCAGGAGACCCTTGACCGCAGTAATCTCGGCAGCCTCCGTCCGGGCGACTTAGTCAACCTCGAACGCTCCATGATGATGAACGGACGTCTTGACGGCCACATCGTACAGGGCCACGTGGACTGCACGGCAGTGTGCGAAAGCGTTGAGGAGGTCGACGGCAGCCGTTACTACAAGTTCCGCTACTCGGTGCCCCGCGAGATGGCCCTCAAAGGCTACATGACCGTGGAAAAAGGCTCCGTGACAGTCAACGGCGTGAGCCTGACCGTCTGTGACTCCGAGGCCGACTCATTCCGTGTGGCCATCATACCCTACACCTTTGAGCACACCAACTTCTGCCGCATAGAGCCCGGCACGGTCGTC
>CAZNBC010000140.1:0-4494 GCA_964571125.1 uncultured Bacteroides sp. | reverse complement strand
GGTCGCTTCAGCGCGTGCGCTGTCGGTATGATTGTTCGTGAGGGTATTTATCGGTTGGTTATCCATCGTTTGTTATAGATATGCTGTGGGGCAGTCGAACGCTTCATTGACTCCTTCACGGGAATCTTGACCGTGTATGACTTGCCGTTTTTGTTGGGAAGAGATTTTGCCCTTATCCAGGGATTGTGGTCCCGGAGCGCCATGTAGGTTATGCCATGCTCTGCCGCCCACTGCGCCCAGTCCTCTACAGGCTCGCTCACCGTCACCTCGGTGTATTCCACCGGGCGGTACAGTTGGTCAGCCTCGAGCACATAGCCGTAGCGCGCGGGATTCTCCATGATGGTCTTCATGGCGAGCAGACGGAACATATAGCGGCTCGTCTCGCTGTTGAGCCACAGGTCGTAGGCCGACTCGGCCTGCTGCGCCGTGAGTTCGCGGCTCACGCGCCCCATGCCTCCGTTGTATGACGCGGCCACCGACTCCCAGTTGCCGTACTTCGCCAGTGCGCTGAGCAGGTAGCGGCATGCCGCTTCGGTGGATTTTTCGGGATGGAAGCGCTCGTCTACATAGTCGTTGACCTCCAGGCCATACTCCTTGGCCGTCGCGGGCATAAACTGCCACAGTCCCGCGGCTTTGGCGCCCGACACTGTCGTAGGGTTCAGCGTGCTCTCTATACACGCCATATACAGCATGTCTTCAGGCACCCCATTGGCCTTGAGTATCGGCGCAAGAATGGGGAAATATCTGTTGGCACGCTTGATGGTCAGCAGCGTATTGCCGTGGCTGTAGCACATCTGCGTCAGTTCGCGGTCGAAGCGCTCGTACATATCCATGCGGTCGAGGTCCACACGGTCGCCGCAGAAGGTCATCTCCGCCGGTACAGGTGGATTGACCACGGTGCTGAACGCGCGCGTATGTTCGCCGGCCGAAGCTGAGAGCGAAACTCCGGCTGCGGCAGTCGTAGCTATGAGTATGACACGTAAAGTGTTGAGAATTCGATTCATCGGGGAAAGGTGTGGGTTACTTGTATTTTACTATGTTGATGTCGCCTGACAGGTCATACTTCTTGCCGTCCGACCCCTGGGCTTTGATAACATAGTAATAAACACCTGCGGGCACGAATTTGCCGTTATACTTACCGTCCCATCCCTGTGAAGGATCGTTAAAATGCGTCATCAGCTGACCATAGCGGTTGAAAATATGACACTCGAACTTCACTATTGACTTGTAGCTTACCCTCCATTCGTCGTTTATTCCCTCCGAAGCGTCCGGAGAGAAAGCGTTGGGACACTCGAGGCGCGACTCACCTATCTGAATGGTATATACCGGGCCGTAATACTCACAGTTGCCCGAGGCGTCCGCCGCCACGAAGCGCATGTAGGTCGTGCCCATGTCGTTGAAAGTATATGTCAGCTCCGTTTCGCTGAATCGGCCGTTGATATTCTCAAACTGGTCGTCGGCGGCCATCTGCCATTCGCGGAACACCGCCGCCTGCGTCACCGCCGCCTTGAAAGTGATTTCCGCCGGAGCCGACCCGCCGAGCACATCCGCGGTTGACCCCTCCACCTGCTCGTTCGGAGCGTCACGCTCCGTCTGCGTGGCCGTGCAGTGCGCCTCTACGGCTGAGGTGGTGAACATCGGCGATTCCACGCTCTGCATCTCCCCCCAGCGTGCGGCGAATTTGTCGCCCGACAGCGTGAAGTGGGTGTCACACAGTGGCGCCGGCACATGTATTATGGAGGTCACGTACGGCAGCGACACCTCCGTATTCACCTCGCGGTAATCCTCCGCCGAGTCGTCATACTCCATCGTCGTGTAGCTCAGTGTCAGTCCGCGGTCGAGGTCCACGCCGCGCCCGTTGACCGTATAGTAGGTGATACGGTCGGCCGACCCCATAAGGTCAAGCGCCGTGATGTCACACTCCTGCTCTGCGGCGATACTCAGCCCCGACAGGTCAAGAGGATGCTCCTCCATATCCACGACCCAGAAGCAATATCGTTTCGACCCTTCGTCAATGATATACCCCATGTCCGGGTCAAGGCTGCTCAGGGTCCACTCCGTGCCCGAATGGCTCACCCCGCTGACCTCCTCGGCGTATCCTCCGCCGAGATTGCTGTAACGCGACCACGTCACCGTTGCGGTGGATGAAGTGGCGGTGTACACAGCCTCCACGCCGCTTAGCGTAGGCAGCACATACACCGCATCCAGCCCCGTGGACTTCTCCGGAGTCACGGTTACGGCCTGAAGCGTCAGCCCGCGGAATTCGATACCGTCAGCCCGCGCCTGAAGCCACGTCCCCGCCACTACGGTCATCAACACAGCAATGCCTGCGTGCTGCCATCGCGCTACGCCTTTAGAAATGTTACGCGCTATGCCCTTAAAAAGATGGTGAAATATCATGCAGTCAAAATATGAAATATCCTTCAGTTAATCTGCAAAGATAACGTTTTCTCCGCTCTTTTTGGTATGTCCCTCCTTAATAAACCTCCTCCAAGCCCTCAGATTCCCATCCTCCTCCTCCAAGCCCTTAAGCTACTTATTCCCCTGCGTTAGCTCCCCTTGCCTATCTCGGACTATTTCCCTAACTTTGCACTGCAAAGTGTAGAAAAATGTAATTTTTCGCACAAATCTACACTTTCCGGTGCGCATCCATGGTTATACATCGAGAAATAATGAATGAACTCCGGAGTTGGAAAGACTCCGATGACCGTAAACCCATCCTGCTCATGGGAGCCCGTCAGACGGGCAAATCGTGGGTTATGGAGCGTTTCGGGCATGAATGTTTTGATTATACGGTAATATTTGATTTTGACCGTCAGCCTGAATTGAAGTCCGTTTTCGAGGTCTCGAAAGAGCCCGCCAGAATCCTGCGCGAGTTGTCGCTCTACACCGACAAACCGCTCGAAGCGGGTAAGACCCTCATAATTTTTGATGAGATTCAGGAATGTGAGGCAGCGCTCAACAGCCTTAAGTATTTCTGTGAGGACGCTCCCGAATATCACATCATGGCAGCCGGGTCATTGCTTGGCGTGGCGGTGAAAAGGAAGAGCATGACCGTCCCTGTCGGCAAAGTCAGGATTATGCGTATGTACCCCATCACTTTCAAGGAGTTCCTGCGGGCAAGCGATGAGAAGACATACGGCTATGTCGATACCATGACCGACATCACCCGACTCCCCGAGATAATCCTCAATAAGTTGGCTACCGAGTATCGGAGGTATCAGGTGTGCGGAGGCATGCCTGAAGCCACCGCAACCCTGCTTGATGAGAAGGGTATTGAGGCCGTGGACGAAAAGCTGCAGGATATTCTTGACCTCTATGAACTTGATTTCGCAAAGTATGCGGCGCCAAACGAGATTCCGCGCATACGTGCCTTGTGGCACTCTCTTCCGGCTCAGTTGGCCAAGGAGAACCGTAAGTTTATCTATAAGGTCATAAAGACAGGCGCGAGGTCAAAGGATTATGAGGACGCCCTCATGTGGCTCGAGGATGCCGGCATGATTTATCGCGTTTATGACATCACCCGTCCCGGCATACCCCTCTCGGCCTATCAGGAGTATGATGCCTTTAAGGTATATGCCTGCGATTGCGGACTCTTGCGGCGGTTGGCCAACCTCCCCGCCTCTGTGATACTGAACCCTGTGGCCAACTTCACTGAGTTCAAAGGCGCTTTGGCCGAGAATGTCGTGCTTCAGTGCCTGAAGCCCCTCCTCGGGTCTCAGCAGGCAAGCTATTGGACCTCCGAACGCAGCGCCGAAGTGGAGTTCGTGGTGCAGGTTGACTCCGATGTCATACCCATTGAGGTCAAGGCTGAGGGCAATATTTCCGGCAACAGTCTGGCGGTCTATACCAAGAAGTATGAGCCGCGTTACAGAGTCCGTTTCTCCATGCTCAATCTTCAGTTCAACGGTGGATTGTTGAGCGCCCCGTCGCCCCTCGCCTCATGGTTCACCAAGCTCATGGCCCTTCTCCCTTCCGCGACTCCGCTTGTAAGTTGACTTTATTCCCCCAATAATAGGGCAAAGTGTTGTGCGATTGGAGATAAATGCTTACCTTTGCGGTCGGTTTTGCCCGCTGTGGCAATTATCCGACCCGTGTGATGGGAAATTAAGACTCCGTAACTCACACCAAATTCTTAATTTTTAGTAACACTCATTTAACTATTTCAGACAATGGAAGTATTCCAGCTCACCGCCGAACCCCGCACCAACCACGGCAAGAAGGCCACAAAGGCACTCCGTAAAGAAAACAAAATCCCCGTAGTGCTCAACGGCGGCGAAATCGTAACCCTTCCCTACACCGGCACTCTCCGTGAAGGTGAGAAGGTCGTTGAAATCGGCAATGGTAAGGGCCTCATCACTACCGACCTCGCTGTTACCAACGAAGCTGTCCGCAAGCTTATCTACACTCCCAATATCTACGCTATTGAGCTCGAAGTAAACGGCGAAAAGCGTATGGCTGTCCTCAAGGACCTCCAGTTCCACCCCGTTAAGG
>CAZNBC010000139.1:0-4499 GCA_964571125.1 uncultured Bacteroides sp. | reverse complement strand
AATGCCCATACGGGAGGCATCAACGAACGGAAGCGAAGCCACATACTTCGCGGCGTTAATCTGGTCAATCGTCTCATAGTAGCCCAGACGGCGATAGACCACATCCATAAGGGCACGTCCGCGACCACCGGTGCCACGACCGTCAACACACACCACTACGTAACCCTGTGTGGCGGCATAGTCGGTCCAGTCAACCTTCCACTTGTTGAGCACTTCCTGCGAGCCGGGGCCGCTGTACTGGTACATTATGACCGGACAACGTCGGCCATCGGCATCAGCCGGACGTATCATATAGCCGTTAAGCTCCACATCATCGCTGCGGAAGGTGAAGAATTCGCGCTTGGCCAGCGAAGAGTAGCGACGCGCATACTCGGCATTATCCGAAATGACACGTACCGATTTGCCCGACGGAAGCGCACACATAGTGTATACCGGCACCTTCTCAGCCGAAGAGTAGTTAAGTGCGAAATAGTTCATGGCCGGGCTGAACTGCGCCACGGCATAACCTTTCGCCGGCGAAAGATTCGTAATCACACCCTTTTTGTCAATACCGCTCACCGTACGGTCAAGCGGGCTTGACGAAGCGGCCTGGTAATAGTGTACCCCCTTGGCAGCGTCATAACCGTAGTAGTCCGTCACGTCATAGTCGCCTGTGGTGATACGGCGCTGCAGAGCTCCCGAATAGGAGTAACGGTAGAGCTGGTCATAGCCCGTACGCGACGAGAACATTACGAAGCCGTCACTCTCCATCGTAAGGTCCTCATAGACCTTCGTGCTGAGCCAGCACTGACTCTCCTCGGTGAGTATCGACTTGGCTACTGCCGAACGAGGATTGGCCATATACAGCTCCATGCGTGTCTGCGCACGGTTGAGAGTGGTTATCATCACATCGTTTCCGCCGGGTGCGAACCCGATGCGGGGTATGTACTCTATACGGGAGTCGGTAAGTTCTATTGACTTATTCTTGCGGGTCTCCACGTCATAGGAGTGCACCGACGCCTTGGCATTGGGCTGTCCGGCCACGGGATACTTATACACGAACTGCCCGGGATACAGGGCATATTGGGTCTGCGGATTACAGCTACCTTCGAAAAGCTCGAGGGTATAGCTCGGCACAGCCGACTCGTTGTACTTGATGTAACACAGTGACAGGTTGTCTGCCGACCAGGCCATGGATGAAGTGGTGGCGAACTCCTCCTGATATGTCCAGTCGGGCACACCGTTAATCACTTCGTTGACCACTCCGTCAGTGGTTACAGCCACCTCCGTAAGATAGTCGAGTTTCTTTATGAAGATATTATTCTCCGCCATGAAGGCTATCATACGGCCGTTAGGCGAAAACACCGGGGCCTGCTGACGCTTGTGCTCCGTCGACAGAGGACGCAACAGACGGCTGCGTATCTCGTAGAAGTAATACTCCGCATCAAACGAGTGGCGGTATATGGGGCGCGAATTTGTCCACACCATCACCTTCGTTCCGTCGGGGCTAAGTTCGAAACCGTCAAAGGAGTCAATCGTATTCTCACGTGTATGGGTGGCATCTACCAACACCTCAAGTACCTTGCCGGTCTTGGTGTCGACGCGCTCTATCTTACGATTATCGTCCGACAGCTGAAGATAGCTCAATCCGTCGGGCATGAAACGATATGCGGGCATACCGGGCACTCTTGCCTGACTCTCCACATAGTTCTCTATACCTTTGAAGTCTGACAAGCCTCCTGCCTCTGCAGGAGCAAAAGCCATCATACCCGCTGCCGCAGCGGCAATAAAATGCAATCTTACTCTATGGTTGCACAATAGTTCCATGTTTGGCTAAACAGTGTTGAAAATAAATGGTTCATTTTTTTACCACAACGACATCTGCGCGTCATTGTCGATATGCTGTCGGCGCGGAGGTGCCTTATATCCGAAATCATCTTCGGCAGGGGGCTCCTTATGGTTGCGCGGAGCAGGCGGCGGGGGCGTGGGGGCTACCATCCAGTCCGACTCGTCCAGCAGATCGTCTATAGCCGATATCGCCGGCTTTACCTTGCGCTTCGATATGGCCGAAGCCTCGGAAGCCGTTTCTGCCGTTGCAGTCCGTGCCATCATATCCGCAGCCTCTCCATAGTCAGGGAGTCCATTTTCAGCAGCCATAAGAGGCGCAGCAGGCTCGGTTTCGGCAGCAGGCTCGGCAGATTCGATGCTTACAACCTGTTCGGTAAAATCTATCGAAGCGGATTCGGTCGTATCATTTACAACCTCTTTAGACGTAGCTTTTACCGAATCTTTGGCGGGACGGCCTTTTCTGCGACGTCGTGAAGAGGTAGCTTCCTTCACGCGCTCCTCGGCCTCGATAACCGTGGCGCGGGCTGCGTTGAATCTCTCCTCCGACTCCTGCAAACGGGTCTCCGTCTCGTTGAGTTTGGTCTCAAGCTCCGCCTTTTCGCGACGCAGTGTCTCACATTCGTCAGTCACACGACGTGCCGAGGCATTAGCCTGAGCCACCATGACATCGCGGCGTTTACGTATCTCATCCAGCTCTACAGCGCGGGCCTCAGCCTCCTCACGGGCCTTAACGAGTGAGACATTGTTCTCCGTAAGAGCGGCGTTAGCTTCCGTGAGCCGTGTATTCTCTTCTTTCAGACGCGCGAGTTCCTCATTCAACCGATTCACCTCAGCCTCATGCTCACTGCGGGTCACCATATCCTCGGCCGGTGCGGGGGCAGCAGATGCGACCTCCCCGGAAGCGACCGTAGCACCAAAATCAGCGCCATGCTCCATCGATGCAAGGCGCAATTTATTGAGCATACTGCGGTTTTCGAGCTGATACTGTTCCTTTTCGGCCTCCAGTTGAGCAACCTGACTCTCAAGGTCATGCACCCTCTCGGAGAGGGCACGCTTCTGACGGTCGGCACTCAGCTGAGCCGTCTTCATGGCCTTGCGCTTCTCTTCAAGCTGCTCATTGCGTTTCTTCAGTTCGTTAACCTCCTCACCGGCGCGCCGACGTTCTGTCTCTAATTCGGCCAACGCATGGTTTCTCGCAGCCTCGGCAGCCTCACACAATGACTGGCGTACCTTCTCATCCATAGCCTTGAACAGGTAGGCACGTTGAGCCTCAGTGTCAAGACAGCTGCTCACGAACTCAGGTTGCCACTCATTGAAGAGTCGTATAGCCTCGTCAAATATCTTACCGGGAAGCGCCTCATCCGGTTCGGGCATGGAGGCAGATTCGGCCACCTCACCGTGTGACGACATTCTCACACCCTCGTTGGCTGCAGAGCGGTCATCACCGGAGGTTTCCTCCCCATCGGACGAGATAAGGTCGTTGAATTCGTCTTCGTCATCATCAGAAGGCGAAAATCCCAAGGCGCACTTAAGTTTGCTAAATACTGACATCGGCTCAGGTATCTTATGATTGGTTCACATCGTCAGGGGCGGCATCAGTCCTGACAGCGGTCTTCGCATCGGGCCGTGCTACGACACCGGTGCGGGTACGGCCATTGATACCGATTGGCAACGGATGGTCAAACCGCACCACCCTCACCTTTTCGGACTCATACTCGGCAGCAAGACCGTCAAGATACTCATAGTCAAACAATCCGCCTCCCTCGGCATAGGGGTCTACCGTGAAGTAGCCTACCCCGAAAGAAGTGAGGTTCTGGAAGAAGTGGGTACCCTGACTCGGCTCTATCCGATAGCCTTTGACAGCGCACTCCACGATGAGTCTTGCCGAAGAGATCTGAGGCCACCGCACGGGAATACCCAGTGCCGTGTCGCTCGAACCCCAACGTCCGGGACCTATGAGTATATAGCCCTCCCCATTGGCTGTAAAGTTACGATTTATTTTCTCTATTTCCTGAGCCAGAGCCGAATTATTTGCCGAATCGAACGTATCGGGGCGAACATACACCACACACCGCACATTTTCGGGCATTCCGTTGCCCAACGCCGCATTGCTGCGGAGTATCAGGGCACTGTCGGGCAAATCGAGCAGAGTATGGTCCACAGTCTCCTTCCTGTCCACTATGGGGCGTATCTGAAGCCAATACATGTGGCCCGGATGATTGCGGTCGGCATCTATCATGCCGGCGAACTCCACCTCCACGGGACGTGCCATCTCGTGCTGCCCTGTGGTGAGCATAAAGTCCACCGCCTTGGCCAGCGGAAAGGCGTTATGACGCAGTATATTGTTGAATGTCACCACACGCCGGCCCTCCCCGATATCATTGTCGGCCAGCACTCCGTTGCGGAAATCATAGGTTGACACCATGTATCGCAGCGCGCCGTTGCCGGCCATATCCTGTATGAGAGGTTTCTTGAGATTGAAACTGTCATCCACCGAGAACGGAGGAAGTTCCTCATACCTCTTGGAAGCCTCCTTATTGCCGACCTCAAGAGCATAAAAGCGGGTCTGAGTATCACGCAACGCCAGTTTCAGCTCGGAAGTCTGGAGCACATTGGCCGGATGTCGCGGCGAGAAGCGCAGGGCCAGTCCGCCGTCAACGATATACTTGCCA
>CAZNBC010000138.1:0-4524 GCA_964571125.1 uncultured Bacteroides sp. | reverse complement strand
GTGGTGGTGATTTCCAGAGGTTCGGTGTATTGAGCGGACTGAGCGTTAGGCTCTGTGCCGTCAAGAGTATAGTAGACGGGAGCATCGTCAAGGGTGGTGAACTCGGCTACGATAACCTTCTTATCGCTGTCGGGGGTCAGTGTGCCGTTGACATTGAAGATGTGTGTGGCGTAGTTGTAGCCCTGGGTGCGATACTGGTTGGTGAGCTGAGGAACGCGATTTGCGAAGTCCTTGTAGTCCTTCTTGTCAGCCTCGGTCCACTGCACTTCGGCCAGAGCGGCCATACGGGGCAGTTCCATGTACTCTACCTGTGAGTAGGTGGGGATGTATTCTGTCCACAGATTGGCCTGTACGCCGAGGATATGCTTCTTCTGCTCGTCGGTGAGGTCATCGGGAGTGGGGTTGAAGCTGTAAACCTTCTCTACGGGTACGTAGCCGCCGATGGCGTCAGGTTCGTTCTCCTTGTCGCGGGTCTGATAGTAGTCGAAGTAGAAGTAGTTGGTGGGGGTCAGGATTGCATCGTGGCCCTGACGTGCGGCCTCCTTGGCACCCTCTTCGCCGCGCCATGACATTACGATGGCACCGGGGGCGAGACCTCCTTCGAGTGTTTCGTCCCAACCGATCATCTTGCGGCCGTGTGAGGTCAGGAAGTCAGCGGCATGATGTATGAGGTAGCTCTGGAGCTTCTCTTCCACGGTGCCGTGCGCGTCCTTCTTCAGGCCCAGTTCGCGGGCTTTGGCCTGACACTTGGGACAGCTTTCCCAGCGTACTTTGGGACATTCGTCACCTCCTACGTGGATATACTCCGAGGGGAATATGTCGACGATTTCGCCGAGTACGTCATCAATGAATGTCAGCACGGAGTCATTGCCGGCGCAGAGCACATCCTCGCTCACGCCCCAGCGCTGCCACAGTTCGTAGGGGCCTCCGGTGCAGCCTAATTCGGGATAGGCGGTGAGGGCTGCCAGCATGTGGCCGGGCATATCGATTTCGGGGATTAAGGTGATGTGGCGCTCGGCAGCGTACTTCACGATTTCGCGGGCCTCCTCCTGGGTGAAGAATCCGCCGTAGGGTATTGAGTCGGAAGTCTCGAAGTCGTGGCCGATGCAGGTGCCCTTACGTACTGAACCGATGGTGGTCAGCTCGGGACGGCTCTTGATTTCTATGCGCCAGCCCTGGTCCTCCGACAGATGCCAGTGGAAACGGTTGATGTTGTGCAGGGCAAGCATGTCGATGAACTTCTTGACCGAGTCAACGGGGAAGAAATGGCGGCATACATCAAGCATGGCACCGCGATAGGCAAAGCGGGGCTGGTCGTTGATGGTGACGGCGGGGAAGCTCACGTTGAGGTTGCCGGTCTGAGGTACGGACTTACGCAGGGTCTGAATACCGTAGAATGTACCGGCGGGGGTTGAGCCGTTGATGGTGATGAGCTGAGGGGTTACGGTCAGGGTGTAGGCTTCGGGATTCTCGTTGTCGAGGTCGCACAGAAGCACTATGGCGTTCTCCTCCGAGGGAGCGTCGGTGATTTTGAGGTTACGTCCGGTAAGCTCGCCGAGGTATTCCGACAGGAATTCGGCGTTGCGCTTCATTACGTCGTTACCCTTGGGGTAGGTTATCACGGTGCCGTCAGTGAGCACGAAGTCGTCGGTGGCGGTGCCTTCTACGATTTCCTGCGGGAGGGGTATCACGCGATAGTTGGCGGTGACATCCTCCTTGTGGTCACATGACGTGAACAGCAGCCCTACGGCTGCCATAAAACCCAGAATGGTGGATTTTTTCATGGATGAGGTAAATGAATGTGATTTATGAATTGGTTAGTTTGAATTTCAAGGTATGAGGGCAGAGAGTCTAATTGACGCAAATTTAGCGAATAATTCTCATCTGCCAAATTCCCATGCTATTAATTCACCTCTATCTCACTATTACCTTACGGCTGATACCATCTACCACCACAATGTCAGTGCCTGCGGGGAGTGTTACAGCGCCTTCGCCACAAATACGGCGGTCAAGGCATACTCCCATGAAGGTATAGCACTCCATACGGTGCTCACCTCCGCCTGACAGTATCAGCTGATTGCCCTCCACCGTAAAATCCGTGGGCCGGTCAATCGAAATCGTGCCAACCTCGGCGAGAATCTCGTCCACGCGTGCAAGTTCCGATATGCCATGTATGCTGTAGAAGTCTTTCCAGAAGAACTTATCGCGATAGAGCTCAATGCTCTCGTCAGGCACGAATAGCACGGTATTCTTCAGCTTGCACTGCTCCTCCCACTCATCGGGGCGTAAGTACTTGAACTCGCTGTCAATTTCGACTACAGGCGGCTCCACACCGTGCCATACGATGTATTTTGGTGCCCAGTAAGGGCCATTCTTGGCATAGTGATGCGAAAATGGGAAATAGAGACACAAGTAGTCACACCCCTCAACTTCCAGACATAAGTCAACTGCGGTAGCACAGCCAAGTGTCAGGTTGTCACACCTCTCTACCTTAAGCAAATCAAGTCCCAGTCCATCAAATTCTTCATCTACCCAGGTGGTTTTATCCCTGAAATAGGGTGCAGTGAGGGTAAGTTCCTTAATTCCTGAACCGTGGAAAGCGTGTTCTCCACCACACACATCTCCGTTGATAACCAAGCTTTTCAATCTCCGGGTATTGTCAAAGGTAGCTTGAGTTAATTCCCTTATAGGAGGAATACGTAGTGAGGTCAAGCTATCGGCACCCTCAAAAACTCGGCTTGACACCATGGTTACGGTATAACGCACTCCATCGAAGTCAACGTAGTCAGGCACATAGATATCACCCGAATACCGTTCCTCACTCCGCTCCTCTATCGGAGTTGAATACCATGTTTCATCATCTACCGCCTGCCACGGAGCAATAACTCGTATCTCATTGGGGCCGTAATGACAGTAAGTTAGGTCATAGTACGGCCTCCCATACCAAATCCCATCCTTCTGAAAGACAGTATCACAGTCAAACGGCATTATCAAAGGATATTTTCCTCTCGCCTGACCATTCACAGCAAAGGACGTTGCCAAGGCCGCTACAATAAGCAACATCTTCGTTAAGTAAGACTTCTTCATAAGCACGTAAGTTTTGGAGATTAGAAAATGAGATTGATTGGTATCGGTGTAAGGATTAATTCTCCAAAAATAGCACAAAAAGAATTAATATTACCACTGAATTTTAGGGCGTTTGCAATTTTTAACATTTATAGATGTGCGAGGCTGTCAAAATAGGCCCAGTCTCGTTGTTTTATGGTTTTCAACACATTATATGGAAGAGGTTGACTATTCAGCCAAAATAAGGTTGCAACGCTTTCCCCTCGGAGCACCTTCGGTGCTCTGCGAGGGCTGTAGTAACAATCACGGGTGAGCCTTCGTTATGCTCGTAACTCAGGCTGAATAGTAACAAGAAAAGAGGTTGCGCCCATTTTGAACTGCCTCGATTGACTAAATTATCTCACCTGATATGTTTCGTTAGGGTAAGTAAGTCTTTGAATGACCTTTGAGGGTTATTCGCTGATGGGATTGGGTCGGGCGGTGCGGACAAGGAGGATGAGGAACAGCACGGTGAGGATGAGGCTGAGGGTGACCCATAGGGGGGAGCCTGCGCCGAGGGTGTTGAGGTCAAGGGCGGTAGCGGATTCGCTGACGGCATCGTGAGCTGCGGCGGCTGCGTCCTGAGCGGTCTGTGTGGCTTTCGCTGCCCCGGCGCGCCACATGGAGATGACAACAACGGTATTGTTAAGGGCGTGGATGGTGATGGGCACCCAGAGTGAGCGGGTCCACACCAAGAGGTAGCCGAAGAAGGCACCTAATAGGAGGCGGGGGAAGAAGCCGAAGAACTGCATGTGTATAGCGCTGAAGATGAAGGCTGTGAGCCAGATGGCCACGTGGCGGTTGATATGGCCGGTGACGAGTATGCGCTGCAATGCTCCGCGAAAGAGCATCTCCTCGCTGAATCCGGCGAAGATGCCGACGATGAGGATGGACATAATCAGTGCGCCTACGGTGTGGCCGCCCGTGAGCAGCCCTATCATGGCTTCGGCGGACTCCTCGGAGGCGCGCATCCAGCGCTCTACCGAGGCGAGGGAGTCGGGGAGGGTGAGCGATGCGTTCCATTCCACAAGGGTGTTTATGGCGGGCACGGAGGCTATCAGTGCACCCACGGCGGCTATCCATGTGAGGGGTGCAATACGTACCGGGGCTATGGCAAGCAGCTCGGCGGGACGGCGGGTAATCATCACCGCAGTGGTAATGGCGGGCACGATGAAGAGGAATAAATCCTGCACGATGGTGGCTATGCGGACTTTGGGTGTGGTCATGCCGGAGCGCATGATGAAGTAGCTGAGGGTGCCGGTGATGACCATGCCTATGACCCATGTGAGGAACAGGAACATGAGGCGTGAGCGCAGGGGGAGGGTGAAGCGTAGGGGGGTAGTCATATTGATGTGGAGGTAGTAAGTCAGAGGTATGAGTGATGAGGTGTGATGTATGGGGGGAGGGTGAATGGAGGTG
>CAZNBC010000137.1:0-4569 GCA_964571125.1 uncultured Bacteroides sp. | reverse complement strand
ACGCGTGATCGACAAGGGTCGCAAGAACGAGCGCCTGCTCATACAGCCTCAGTACCGCCCCATGGCAGTGGAAGACGAAGTAGCCGTAATCTTCTGCGGCACCAAGGGTCTGCTCCAGAACGTTCCCCTTGACAAGGTGGCCGAATTCGAGCACCTCCTGCTCCAGCTTCTTCACGCCAAGCATCAGGATGACGTACTCGACCCCATACGTCAGGGCCAGCTCACCGACGATGTGACCAAAAAGCTCACCGACGCAGCAGCCGAGATAGCAGCCCGCTATCAGTAATCCGACAAACGCTATCAAGCCTCATACAATCCCCGCCGCGACCGGGGCGCACTCTACGGAGCGCCCCGACGCAGCGCCGGAGAAGGCGAGAAAACCATACTTAACCAACGCAGCTACAGATACAACCATAACAAATGGCAACACTACGCGAACTCAAAGGCCGAATCGGCTCCGTGGCATCGTCAGAGAAAATCACCGGCGCCATGAAGATGATATCCTCGGCCAAGATGCACAAGGCAGAGACAGGCCTCAAACGCCTTCTACCCTTCCGCACCCAGGTGGAGTCCATCATCGGCAACCTCCTGTCGGCCGATGCCGAATTTACCTCGCCTCTGACTCAGGAGCGCGATGTGAAGCGACTGGGCATTGTGGTGTTCGGATCCGACGACGGTCTCTGTGGAGCCTACAACGTCAACATCTTCAAGCAACTGTTGGCCCACATCGCCGATTACCGCAAGGAATTCGGCCCCGAGGTGGAAATCACCATCATACCTGTAGGATCAAAGATAGCCAAGGCCGCCGGAAAGCTCCGTGACACCAATATCAAGGTGGCCACAGTGGAGAATACCGACTCAAAGACCTCAGGAGCCGGCGTCAAGCTCTTTACCGACACGCTTACCGCCCGATTCCTCGACGGCACATACGACCGCATCGACTATCTCTACATGAACTTCCAGAGCGTAAGCCGACAGCGCCCCCGCCTTGAGCAACTGCTCCCCGTGGTGCAGTCGACCTTTGCCGACAATGGAGTGAAGGAGTCATGCCGACCCTACATCTTCGAGCCTGACCCCGCCACGATATTCAGTTCGGTGCTCCCCATGTTCCTGCTGGCGGTTATGCAGGAAGTCTTCACCGAAAACCGCGCGTCGGAACAGGCGGCACGTGTCATGGCCATGCAGAGTGCCAATGACAACGCCAAGAAACTCCTCGAACAACTTCAACTCGAATTCAACAAGCTGCGTCAGCAGAGCATCACCACCGAGCTGCTCGACATACTGGGCGGTCAGGTACGATGACCTTGCGCGACACAGGCTTTCGATATACTTTTGTGAAATAAAAAACAAAAACAATAACTATAATCACTTAACACATCTATGGGTAGTGTAAAAGATTATTTTTCGTCATTAGGGAGCGGCCTTGTAAGCCTCGTCAAGGGCATGCAGGTAACCGGTAAGGAATTTATCACCCCTAAGATTACCGAAAGATATCCGGAGGACCGCGACCACATGCACGTGTCCCCGCGCTTCCGTGCCATACTTCGCCTGAAGTATGATGCGGAGGGCAATCACAAGTGCATTGCCTGCGGCATCTGCGAACGCAACTGTCCCAACGGCACCATCTCGCTCACCACTAAAATGGTGGACACAGCCGACGGCAAGAAAAAGCGCAAACTTGACAAATACATCTACGACCTGGGCAGCTGCACATTCTGCCAGCTGTGCGTGTCGTCATGTCCGCAGGACGCACTGGAGTTCAACAACGACTTCGAACAGGCCGTGTTCACACGCGACAAACTCGTCAAGAAGCTCAACTATCTGCCTGAAAAGGAGGAGCCCGCACCCTCACCCGAGGAGCTGGCACGTATTCAGGCCGAACGTGAGGCCAAGATAGCCGCTGCCAAGGCTGCCGCCGAGGCAAAGAAGGCTGCCGCCGCCGAGGCTAAAGCCATAGACAAGGCTGAGGAAAAAGCCGAGGAGAAAACCGGCGACAACCCCACCAAAGCTGAATAATAAATAATCACTTACGACCCATAAAATTGCAATGGAAACAGTAGGAAGTCTCATCATGTACCTGGTAATCGCCCTCTCGATTATCATATTCTCGGTACTGACTGTCACCACGCGCAAGATACTTCGCGCAGCCACCTACCTGCTTTTCACCCTGTTTGCCACAGCAGCCCTCTACTTCAAGCTCGACTATGAATTTCTGGGCGCGGTGCAGATTGCGGTGTATGCCGGCGGCATAGTGGTGCTCTTCGTGTTTGCCATACTCCTTACGTCACATCCCGGTGACAATAGCGAGCGTCTGGCATCTAAAAAACGCATCTTAGGCCTTCTGGGAGGCCTGCTCACACTCATCGTATCGGGCTACGCTCTCGTAAGCCGTTGCGCCAACGTGTGCACCACCCTCCCCGCCATGAGTAACCCCGACATGCACACCCTCGGTGAGCAGCTCATGGGCACAGGCGAAGGACAGTATCTGCTCCCCTTCGAGGCCATCAGCGTGTTGTTACTCGCATGTATAATCGGCGGCGTTGTTGTGGCCCGCAAAAGATAATCTACAGTTATGGAAATATCTATCATCTGGTATCTGGTGCCTGCCCTGATAATGTTCTGCTGCGGAATCTACGGATTCATCACCCGTAAAAACATGATTGCGATGCTCATATCGCTCGAGCTCATGCTCAACGCCGTTGACATCAACTTCGTGGTGTTCAACCGCTACCTCTTCCCCCATCAGCTTGAGGGCATGTTCTTCACATTGTTTGCCATCGCTATCGCCGCTGCAGAAACCGCAGTAGCCATCGCCATCATCATCAATGTGTTCCGTGCAGCCAAGAATATTGATGTCACTGATCTCACTAAAATGAAATTTTAAACTGCCATGGACATTACAATACCTCTGTTGATTCTGGCCATCCCCTTGTTCATGTTCCTTCTGTTGGGCATTGCAGGGTGCAAGATGTCCCATAAGCTGGCGGGCGTCCTTGGCGTCTGCGGGCTCGGCACAGTGCTGTGCCTGTCATATTACACAGCCTTCACATACTTCTTCGGCGGCAATCCCGACTTCATCAACGAAATCGGCGAGCGTCTGCAATACACCGTCTTCAATGTGACCTGGCTGCAGTTTACCGAACATCTGGTCATCAAGCTGGGATTCCTTCTTGATCCCATCTCGGCCATGATGCTTGTGGTAATCACCACCATCTCATTCCTTGTCCACGTCTACTCGCTCGAATATATGGAGGGTGAGAAGGGCTTCCAGCGCTACTACGCATTCCTTTCACTCTTCACATTCTCGATGCTCGGACTGGTTGTGGCCACCAACATCTTCCAGATGTACATCTTCTGGGAGCTCGTGGGTGCCTCATCCTATCTGCTCATAGGCTTCTACTATCAGCGTCCCTCGGCTGTGAGCGCCTCCAAGAAGGCATTCATCGTCACACGTTTCGCTGACCTCGGATTCCTGCTGGGTATACTTGTGCTGTCATTCTACACACAGACATTCGACTTCGTGGAACTCACCTCCAACCCCTCCGCCGTACTGGCTTCGACAGCCGGCGCCACCTTCATGGGTGCCTCAGTGCTCACATGGGCGCTCGTACTCATCTACATCGGCGGTATGGGTAAGTCGGCTATGATGCCCCTCCACATCTGGCTCCCCGACGCTATGGAAGGTCCCACCCCCGTGTCGGCCCTCATCCACGCCGCTACCATGGTTGTGGCCGGTGTGTATCTCGTGGCCCGACTCTTCACCGTCTACCAGCTTGAGTACTCCGCCGTGATGTTCATCACCGTGGTAGGCGCCATCACGGCATTCTATGCTGTCGTAGTGGCCTGCACACAGATTGACATCAAGCGCGTGCTCGCCTTCTCCACTATCTCTCAGATAGCGTTCATGATGGTCGGACTCGGTGTGGCAGGCCTGTCATTCCACGCCACCCACGACATTCACTACGCCGGACTCGGATACATGGCCTCCATGTTCCACCTCTTCACCCACGCCCTCTTCAAGGCTCTGCTCTTCATGGGCGCCGGCGCACTTATCCATGCCGTACACTCCAATGACTACACCGCCATGGGTGGTCTCCGCAAGTATATGCCCATCACCAACATCACCTTCCTCATAGGCTGTCTGGCTATCGCGGGCATACCTCCCTTCTCAGGTTTCTTCTCGAAGGACGAGATACTCACCGCCTGCTACGACCTCCATTGGTTCTGGGGCGTGTGGATGAGCATGGTAGCCGGCCTCACCGCCTTCTACATGTTCCGTCTCTACTTCCTCATATTCTACTGGGATGAGCCCCACTACCACCACAAGCCTCACGACTGCGGTTGGGAAATGTCATTCCCCCTGATATTCCTTGCAGCCGTATCTTGCGTGGCCGGATTCATTCCCTTCGGAGAACTCGTGACCTACAACCGTCTCCCCTACCACATCCACCTTGACTGGGCAGTAGCCGGAGTAAGTGTTGCCATAGCTGTTATCGCTATCCTCTTCGCAGCCAAACTCTATCTGCGCAAGAACGACGCTCCCGAGCGCATGGCCCACTCATGCTACTG
>CAZNBC010000136.1:0-4580 GCA_964571125.1 uncultured Bacteroides sp. | reverse complement strand
CCTGGTTGGTGTCCCAAGAGTTCTGCACCTTGTAGTAGCGGTTGCCCTTCTGGTCTACGGCGCGGCCCACGATTACCATGCCGTGGTCATCGGTGGTTTCCTGGCGGTCAAACATCTCCTGACGGAGTTCCTGGGTCACTTCGATTTCCTCAACGGGGCCGTCTATGTCGTAGCGTGAATTCTCGCGGTCCTTGTCACTGAGGTGTACCCAGCGTGAGAGTTCGGTGCCGTCCATGTCGGACTCGTTCTTCTCCTTGGGGATCACGGCATAGCCTTTGGCCCATTTGAAGCCGCCTTCGCTCACGTCAGCAGCCCATGCCACGGAGTAGCCGTTGTCAAGGGCGTTGTCCACGATGGCCTTCATCTCATCAAGGGGCACATTGTGATAGCGGCCGTTCAACCAGTTGTCGCACACTTCGAGTACGAAGGGTTCGTAGAAAGGATGATGGGTGAAGGAGGTAATCTCTACGTAGTCGTTGAGGTCAATGGGAAGCGAGGCCGCGAATGACTGAGGGGTGTATGTCTTACCCTCGTATTCGAATGTTTCGGGCACGTCGCCGAGGTATGCGTCAAGTATGCCCTCGTAGCCCTTGCGCCATGCTGTAGACAGACGCTTGTTGGGGTTGCGTACCAGAGCCTTCATATATGCTTCGAGGATGGCACCCATTTCGGCGTGAGCATGTTTGTTTTCACCGTAGTTGAGTCCGGCGTACGCCTCCTCGGGCATCATGCCGTAGAGTTTCCACACGTAGGGCACGTCAAGTGTGCTGCCGCCCTGCGACAGGTGGGTGCGACCCTGAAGACGTGCGAAGCGGTCGGCCTTGTCGGTGTAGCAGTGGCGTACCACGAACATCTCTGACAAGTCTATAGGCTTTCCGGTCTTGCGCAGGATTTCGTTTTCAAAGAAAGTATTGGTCGAGAAGCACCAGCATGTGCCTGATTTGTTCTGGTCACGTACGGGCGATGTCTTCACCAAAGCTACGTCGGTAAATTCGAATCCGGTGCTGTCTTTGGGAGCTTCCTTGGAGTCAGCTGCCGCTGAAAATGCTGTCAGGGCAACTATGGCGCTGCAAAGTAAGAGTTTCATAGGTAATATAGGTGATGGATATGATGGTTTTTATGTTCCGTTTATGTCACGAAGGTAACACTTAATTCGTATATTTGCAGTACTCTCGTCTCTTTGAATCTGTCAATATTCTGAATATGAACCGTATAGTTAAGAAAGAGCACTTTTCGCCCAAGGTGGTTTGTCTTGAGGTGGAGGCTCCGCTGATAGCTCGTTCGCGCAAGCCCGGTCACTTCGTGATAGTGCGCTGCGGCGCCGGTGGCGAACGCATACCTCTCACCATAGCCGATGCCGACAAGACGCGCGGCACTATCACCCTCGTGGTACAGGAAGTGGGTGAAAGCACTCGCAAGATATGTGCGCTCGAGCCGGGCGAGGAGATATGCGACGTGGTAGGGCCTCTGGGGCGTGCTACAAAGGTGGCCCGCGTAGGCACCGTGGTGTGCTGTGGCGGTGGTGTCGGTGTGGCTCCATTGCTTCCCATCATCAAGGCTATGAAAGAGGCCGGCAACAGGGTCGTGACCGTGCTCGCCGCCCGCAACAAGGACCTGATAATACTCAAAGACCGAGTGGCTCCATACAGCGATGAGGTGATAGTGATGACAGACGACGGCTCGGAAGGTCGTAAAGGCCTCGTCACCGACGGCGTGGAAGAGGTGATAAAGCGCGAAGAGGTCAACGAGGTGGTCGCCATAGGCCCCGCCGTGATGATGAAGTTCGTATGCAAACTCACCCAGAAGTACGGCATACCAACTCAGGTGTCGCTCAATACCATCATGGTGGACGGTACCGGCATGTGTGGCGCCTGCCGTGTGACTGTTGACGGTAAAACCAAGTTCGTGTGCATAGACGGGCCGGAATTTGACGGCCATAAGGTAGACTTCGATGAGATGATCATGCGCCTGCGCTCATATAATTAGCCAAGTAATCATTATGAATTTCTTTGATACGATAGCCTCCTCTGCCGAAACGGGACGTGAGGCCGACTGGCGTAAAGCGTTGCGCGACGGCATGAGCGCCAAGGAGCGCACGGCCATACCTCGCGTGAAGATGCCCGAACTTCCTGCGGATTATCGCGTGACGTGCAATGAGGAGGTCAACAGCGGCCTCTCCGAAGAGCAAGCCGTGCTTGAGGCAACCCGCTGTATGGATTGTCCCGATCCTCAGTGTGTCAACGGTTGTCCCGTAGGTATAGACATTCCGGGATTTGTCAAGAATATACAGCGTCGTCGCTTTGACGAGGCTTTGAGGGTAATCAACCTTACGAGCGCACTGCCCGCGGTGTGCGGACGAGTTTGTCCTCAGGAGAAGCAGTGTGAAAGCCGTTGCATATATCATAAGATGAAGAAGCAGCCCGTGGCTATCGGCTATCTCGAGCGCTATGCCGCAGACAGCGGTGCGCGTCTTCGTGAATCCGGCTCGCAGGATGTGCATGAGCCTCGCGTGCCTGATACCGGAGTTAAGGTGGCTGTGGTAGGTTCAGGTCCAGCAGGATTGTCGTTTGCCGGTTCAATGGCCGCTTACGGTTATGACGTGACGGTCTATGAGGCTCTGCATGAGATAGGCGGAGTGCTTAAATACGGTATTCCCGAGTTTCGTCTGCCTAATCGTGTTGTCGACTCGGAGATAGAGTCGCTGCGCTATCGCGGCGTGAAGTTCGTCACTGACTGCGTGATAGGCAAGACGCTGAGCTACGATGACCTGCTTGCTATGGGCTATGAGGGAATCTTCGTGGGCAGCGGTGCGGGACTTCCCCGCTTCATGGGTATACCCGGCGAGAACCTCATTGGGGTGATGTCGAGCAACGAATACCTCACGCGCGTGAATCTTATGGGAGCCGGTCAGCCTGGGCATGATACTCCCGTGGCGCGCGGCCGTGTGGCCGCCATCATAGGCGGAGGTAACACCGCAATGGACTCCGTGCGCACCGCACGACGTATGGGCTCGGAAAAAGTGATGCTCGTCTACCGTCGCGGCGAGGAGGAAATGCCGGCCCGACTTGAAGAGATAAAGCACGCCAAGGAGGAGGGCGTGGAATTCATGACCCTATGCAACCCCATAGAATATATAGGTGACGGGACCGGCCATGTGAAGACGATGCGTGTGCAGCGTATGGCTCTCGGCGAGCCTGATGAGTCGGGACGCCGCTCACCCGTGCCTATCGAAGGTGCTGTTGATGAAATCCCTGTAGATATGGTGATTGTGAGCGTGGGCGTGTCGCCCAATCCCCTGATACCTCACTCGTTTGAGGGCCTCGAGGTGAGCCGCCGCGGCACCATCGTGGTTGATGACCGGACCATGCAGTCCTCGCTGTCTCCGCTATATGCCGGAGGCGACATCGTGCGTGGCGGCGCGACTGTGATTCTGGCCATGGGAGACGGCCGTCGTGCTGCTGAATCCATGCATCACAACCTCGTCGAGAGGCATGCAAAATGAGGTAAGATTTTTTTAAGTATCAAAATATTTGGCTATTAGCAAGATTTTTCGTTACTTTGCACTCTGTTTTGCGGCCCATGCTGAAAATCGCTTAGAATGATGCACTTAGCGATGATATGAGGATGCATTACCGCACTGCACCAATCGTTAAATAAATTAACTACAAGAGATAAGATAAACTTCAACAGCCATGTCAAAGATTTGTCAAATTACAGGCAAGAAGGCGATGGTGGGTAACAACGTTTCGCACTCGAAGCGTCGCACCAAGCGCAAATTCAATGTCAACCTCTTCAACAAGAAGTTCTACTGGGTTGAAGAAGACATGTGGATCACTCTCACAATTTCTGCCGCCGGTCTGCGCACTATCAACAAGAAAGGCCTCAATGCCGCTATCAAGGAAGCCGCAGAAAAGGGTTATTTAACTGATATCAAAACCTTAGAATTCTAAACAACGATGGCAAAGAAAGCTAAAGGTAACCGCGTGCAGGTAATTCTCGAATGCACCGAACATAAGGCCAGTGGTATGCCCGGCACTTCACGCTACATCACCACCAAGAACCGCAAGAACACTACCGAACGTCTTGAGCTTAAGAAGTACAACCCCATCCTCAAGCGTGTAACTGTTCACAAGGAAATTAAATAATCGGGAATTTTTATTAATCGGTAACCCTAATCAACCTCTAAGATATGGCAAAGAAAACCGTTGCATCGCTTCAGAAGGGCGAAGGCCGCACCTATAGCAAGGTAATCAAGGTGGTTAAGTCACCCAAGACCGGAGCTTATACCTTCCAGGAACAGATGGTTCCCAACGATGCCGTAAAGGATATTCTTAAGTAAGAGTCTCCCTTATTACATACTCATCTCATCCTCGTTCTACGACTCTCTCTCACCGCTTTCAGGCTGCCGGATGCTTTTGTGTCACGGTAGCCTGAAGTGCATTTAGCGGATGGTGATAATGTTAAACAAGGTTAAATATATCCGTGGAATTTGGTGGATAGAAATGAAGAGCCTATCTTTGCACCAGTTTTCATGGTATTAGATTTAAGGTAAGAAGATTATTCGTCGGGATGACGAATAA
>CAZNBC010000135.1:1228-4581 GCA_964571125.1 uncultured Bacteroides sp. | reverse complement strand
GGCGACACAGCCCCTCTCTTATTATGCCTTTTCAAGTAATCTACCGGGGGCAAACAGAAAAAAACTTCATTTACCTCCAACTCTCACGCCCAAAGTCTCTTGCGTGGCTCAGAGATTAGTATTAATTTTGCGATATATTTTGCTTAAGATACATAGCCCTATAACTCATCACATCAACTTCATGAAACTCAACATCCAGGCACTGGCAGGCGGCCTATTACTCGCTCTCATGCTCCTCACAGGTTGTGCTACACCCAAAAATGTTGTCTACTTTCAGGACACCCAAAACGATAAGACTATCAATGTGGCGAAGCCCCTGAAGATTACTATTCAGCCCGAAGACAGGCTCTCAATCGTGGTTCACTCCAAGGATCCCCTTTTGGCCAGCCTCTTCAACCTGCCCACGATGGCTAACCGTATAGGCGCAACGACTCAGGGCAGCTCGTCATCCCAGCAGATGAGTGTATATACCGTGGATGCCGACGGCATGATTGATTTCCCTGTAATCGGCAAAATCAAGGTCGAAGGCAAGGACCGCCATGAGGTAGCCGCTTATGTTAAGCAGGAACTCATACGTCGCGACCTTATAAAAGACCCGGTAGTAATCGTCGAGTTCGACAATATGTTTGTGGCTGTACTCGGCGAAGTGAAGAGTCCCGGACGCTACAATATCAACCGCGACAAGATATCCATACTCGACGTGCTTGCTCAGGCCGGCGACCTCACCATATACGGTGACCGCGAGAATATCACCGTATTACGCGAAGACGGCACAGGCAAAGAAATAGCATACAAGGTAAATCTCCTTTCGGCAGAGGACATGTATGCTTCGCCCGCATATTATCTCCAGCAGAACGATGTAATCTACATCGAACCCAATCCTGACCGCATCCGCCAGTCGACCACCAACGGCAACACCGTCCGTCAGTCTTCATTCTGGATTTCTTGCGGCTCGCTTCTGATTTCTCTTGCAGTACTTATCACCAATCTCACAAGATAATCTCCAAAGACAAACCGAATCCCAACACTCATAAAACTCAAAAAGGAAATGAGCGAATACAAAGAAAACTCTGCTGTAGGATCTGAAACAGCAGATATGTCCACGCTGCGCATACAGGACATTATTGCCCTATGCCTCACCCACTGGAAGTGGTTTGTACTTTCTCTGGTCGTATGCATGGGCCTCGGCACGATATATCTCCTGCGCACATCGCCGGTATATACCGCCACTGCTTCGGTGCTCATCAAAGAGGACGGAAAAGGCAAGAACTCCATTGCCCGTGACGTAACCGGATTCAGCAATATGGGCATGTTTACAACCAAGACGAATGTAAACAATGAGCTGATTTCGATGAAGTCACCTTCTGTAGTTCTTGAAGTGGTTCGTCGCCTTAACCTTGACAAGAACTACACCATTGACGGCACATTCCACAAAGAGACTCTCTATGGCGAGACACTGCCCGTCCAGGCACGTTTTATCGACGCCAACGACAATCAGAGCTGCTCATTTACCCTCAACCTTAACCGTAAGGACCGCAAGGTTACGCTCAATGATTTCAAGCTCAACGGCGAGGAGTTGTCCGGAAATGTATCCGGCGCTCTCAATGACACCCTTTCAACTCCCGTTGGCAAAGTCAAGATAGTGCCGACCACTTACTTCGACCAGATCAACAACGAGAAAATCAATAAGATATTTGTAAGCCGAAGCACAATACAGTCAGCCGTAGCTAACTGCCGCGCACGCCTCACTGCAATCATCGGTGATGAAGAGTCAACTATCATTGACCTCTCATACAACGATGTCAACGTGCGTCGCGCCGAGGATTTTCTCAGCACACTCATATCAGTTTATAACGAGAACTGGGTGCGCGACAAGAACATGCTCGCCACCTCTACCTCCAAGTTCATTAACGAACGTTTGGGTGTGATCGAAAGTGAGCTCGGCAATGTGGACTCCGACATCTCGTCCTACAAGTCAGAGCACCTCATTCCCGACCTTCAGGCCACAACAGCCATGTATCTCGGTCAGAATCAGGAAGCGTCAAAGGCTATCCTTGAGCTGAACAACCAGCTCTATATGGCACGCTACATCCGCGACTTCATATCGTCAAGCGCCAATAACTATCAGCTCCTCCCAGCCAACTCCGGTATCAAGGGTAGCAATATCGAGAACCAGATAGCCACATACAACGACAAACTGCTGCAGCGCAATTCTCTGTTGGCCAACTCATCACTCTCCAACCCTCTGGTGCAGGATATGGATGCTAACCTCTCGTCATTGCGCAACATGATTCTCGGCAGTATCGACAATGAAATCAATGCGCTCAATACACAGATACGTTCATACAACAACGCCCAGAGCCAGAGCACGTCACGCCTGCAGTCCAACCCCACACAGGCCCAATACCTGCTCTCTGTAGAACGTCAGCAGAAAGTAAAGGAAGCACTCTACCTCTTCCTGCTCCAGAAGCGTGAGGAGAACGAATTGTCACAGGCCTTCACCGCCTACAATACCCGCATCATCAACCCGCCGACAGGAAACTTCACTCCTATCTCACCTAACAAGCGTAAGATTTTGCTCATCTCCTTCCTCGCAGGCCTTCTGATACCCCTCGGCGTAATCATACTCATTGAGACCCTCAACACCCGCGTACGTAGCCGTAAGGACCTGGAATCACTCACCGTACCTTTCGTGGGCGAGATTCCCTTTGCTGCAAGCCGCCGCAAGACCCTGAGACAGCGCCTGTTCAAGCCCCTGAGCCGTGCAAAGGGTAAGAATGACGAACGACTGATACTCGTCAAGGAAGGCTCGCGCGGCATGATTAACGAGGCATTCCGCGTGGTACGCGGCAACCTTGAGTTTATGATCGGTTCCGAAGGTACCAACAAGGTTGTCATGGTTGCGTCAATCACTGCCGGCTCCGGTAAGACATTCGTAATCACCAACCTCGCGGCATCATTCGCCCTTAAGGGACTTAAGGTCGCTCTCGTTGACCTTGACCTCCGCAAGGCCACTTTGTCAAACCTTGTTGCAGACAAGACCAAGCAGGGCGTTGCCGACTACCTCAGCGGACGCATCAATGATTGGAGAAAGCTTGTGATACCGGCTCCCGGCACCAAAAATCTTGACGTCATCCCCGTAGGCACCATTCCCCCCAACCCCGCCGAGCTGCTCTATATGCCCGCTCTCGGCAAACTGATTGAGGAACTGCGCGAATCCTACGATCTTGTCTTCATCGACTGTCCTCCTGTCGACATCGTTGCAGATACCGCCATCATCGCTCCTTTCGCAAACGTCACCGTATTCCTTATCCGTGCCGGATTGCTTGACCGCGAGATGCTCCCCGTGGTGG
>CAZNBC010000135.1:0-1218 GCA_964571125.1 uncultured Bacteroides sp. | reverse complement strand
GTACCCACAAATTCAACAATATGGCAGTCCTTCTCAACGGCCTCATGACCAAGGGCGGACGCTACGGATACAAGTACGGCTACCGTTACAGCTACGGATATGGCTCCGGTTACGGCTACGGCAAGGACAACTACGGCAGCTATTCAAAAGACGAATAATAGTCCCCTCTGATAAAGAAGACAAAAAGGCGATGTGTTGCATTTTGACACATCGCCTTTTTTAACTCACGGATTTAATCCCGGCACTCCCTACGGTCGTACCTGGTTAACCGTAACCACACACCTTCGGTGCTCCGATTCTCGCAAATAATGCCTACATTTGTAGGACAAAAGCACAGATCACTCTCTCCTCCACACCCCGATACATTATTATGTGGCCATTTAAAAAGACAAAAACTCCACTTGCGCAATCCGGCATATTCGACGGCTTTATCGACTGGCATTCCCATCTCATTCCGGGAGTTGACGACGGCGTAAAGAAACTTGATGAAACCCTTGAGATTCTTTCCCTGATGGAATCGCTCGGTTACAGACGTCTCTATCTGACCCCGCATATCATGGAGGAGATACCCAATACTCCCTCTGACCTCAAAGAGCGCTACAAGAGCCTCTGCAGCTCCTACAGCGGCCCTATAGAGCTTCGTCTCGGTGCAGAGAATATGCTTGACTATCTCTATACCAAACGCCTGCAGGAAGGCGATGTACTGCAAATTGAGCCTTCCAGACAGTGGCTCCTCGTCGAAACCTCCTTCATCAATCCCCCCATAGGCCTTGATGATATAATTTCCAATACGTTCTCGGCAGGCCATTTCCCCCTCCTCGCACATCCCGAACGCTACCGGTATATGAATGAGAACGACTACAGGAAGTACAAGCAACGTGGCGTGCTGTTCCAGCTCAATCTTCCCTCATTGGTCGGTTTCTATGGTCCCGAAGCAAAAGCGAAAGCCGAATTCATACTTGAGAGAGGATGGTACGACCGCATGGGTACCGACACCCACAATCTCCACAGTCTCCGCTCCATAATCTCCGCCCCCATCTCCCTACGGTTGTTGCCTCTCCTCGAACCTCTTCGCAAAGATTGACAAAAAGCACATATATAAAAAGAGAGGCTATGCCAATTTTGACATAGCCTCTCTTTGTTTTATGTTTTCGCTTTCCCACTCCGAGTGCCGGAGGCACGATGTTGTGGTTAACCGGGTACGACCGTAGGGAGTGC
>CAZNBC010000134.1:0-4593 GCA_964571125.1 uncultured Bacteroides sp. | reverse complement strand
GAGGACTACCCCGCACCAAGGATTGCAATCCCAATTACATTATTACCGGTATCACTGAGGTGGGCCAGGAGATAAAATTCAAGAAAGAATTTGACCGTGGCTATCCTGACTATAATTACCCTACAAAGATTGAAGATCCCGACGTCGACAATCTACGTGCTTTTCTTGAGAATCAAGCACGCGACAACGGTCTTGTCCAAGAGAAGTTCATAGTCGGAGCTCTCAATCAGATAAAGCAGAATTATACTCCCGAGCAATATGACGGCTTCTCAATACGTAATCTTGCCGCCAGCGGCGAAGTCTGGACCGGAAAAGAAAACGAAACCGTCAAAGGCTATGATCTAAACAAGAAAAACAAGACAGGTCGCCAAAATGAAAACACCAACAGTCTTGCAATACGAGTCGATTACGGTCCGTTCGGCATGTTCTTAGGTGGAGACCTCACCGGAAGTCTGCTTGACGCCAATGATGAGTGGTACAATCTTGAAAATATGGCTGGTCGCGTGTGTGGCCCGGTCGATGTTACCAAGCTCAATCATCACGGCTATCGCGGCTCGACATCCGAGCCCTACGTGAAGAGTCTGGACGCACGCACCTATCTCATTCCGGCCTGGGACTACTGGCACATCCAGCCCACCGTGATGAGCAACATTGAGAACGGTGGCCGCTTCAACGGTTCCGAGCCAATAGTATTCTCTACCCATGTGTTCTATAACCATAAAAAAGAATTTGGCGACAATTCATGGTTTAAGATGATAGCCCCGGAGTATGGCCACATAGTTGTCAAGGTCGACAAAGGTGGCAAGACCTACTCGGTTTACATAGTCGATGCCACTGACGAGGAGATGAATGTCCTCGCCAAATATGGCCCTTACAAATCGGGCGAACACAAAAAGTAAAAAACAAAACCAGTCATACATTTATTTATGAGGAAATTTATATTCAGCTGCATGGCCGTTGCTTTATCGCTGTCAGCCATGGCCGATTCTAAGAAAAATGACGGGGTCGTCTATAAGGACAACCACGTGCGCTTCACGGTTGTTACCGACGGTCTCGTAAGAATGGAGTACGCTCCCAAGGGGAAGTTTGTCGACGACGAGTCTTTCATTGCCGTCAACCGCGAGTATCCTGAGACACAGGCCAAAGTGACCGACGACGGCAAGAATGTGACAATCACGACACCCCGGATGACCCTGAAGTATGTCAAGTCCAAGGGGCCGTTTACAGCCGATAATCTGTCGATAACCTCGGGTGAGGGTATGAAACCGTTTACATGGCATCCCGGCATGCAACAGAAAGAGAACCTGATGGGAACGACACGCACTCTCGACCGCTGGAACGGCTCGGACTATTATTATAAGGACAAAGACGGTAATTGGCAATCTGACCCGCAGACTCTCGAGACCGGTCTTCTTGCCCGTGACGGTTGGACTCTTCTTGATGACTCGGACGGTTTCCTTTTTGATGGAGACAAAGAGCTCCCCTGGGTTAAAGTGCGCAAGAACAACAAGGGCGTTCAGGACTGGTATTTCATGGCTTACGGCGACGACTACAAAGCCGCGCTCAAGGACTTCACAGTCCTGGCAGGTCAGATGCCTCTGCCTCCACGCTATGCCTTTGGCTACTGGTGGTCACGTTGGTGGGCCTACTCGGAACATGAGTTCCGCCAGCTCATCCAGAATTTCAAGGACTATCAGATTCCTCTCGACATCCTTATCGTCGACATGGACTGGCACTATACCGACGAGGCACACGGTGGCTGGACAGGCTGGACCTGGAACCGTCGCCTGTTTCCCGAACCCGAGAAATTCCTGAACTATCTGAGAGACGAGAATCTGAAAATCGCGCTCAATCTCCATCCTGCCGACGGTGTCAAAAAATATGAGGCGGCTTACCCCGAGATAGCACGCGACATGAAGGTAGACCCCGCGACCGAGGTGGACATCCCGTGGGTAAGCTCTGATAAAACCTTTGTAAACAGTATGTTCAAGAACATACTTGACCCGATGACCGACGAGGGAGTGTCTTTCTGGTGGCTTGACTGGCAACAGGAACCAAATGACTCCAAAATCGACGGCCTGAGCAACACTTGGTGGCTTAACCACACGTTCTACAACAAGATGAAGAACGAGCGTGACGTGCGTCCGCTCATCTATCACCGCTGGGGCGGTCTCGGCAATCACCGTTATCAGATCGGTTTCTCAGGTGACAGTTACGCTACATGGAAAACCCTCGGCTTCATGCCTTACTTCACTTCCACTGCTGCCAACGTTCTGTATGGTTACTGGTGTCACGACCTCGGAGGCTTCTATATGGCTCCCGGCGACTCGGTCATCAACCCCGAGTTGTATGTGAGATCCTTCCAGTTTGGAGCCTACAGCCCCATGATGAAAACCCATTCAACCAAGAATGCCCAGTTGAAGAAAGAACCCTGGAATTTCGACCGTAAAACGCTCAAACTCCTGCGCAACACGATTCAGCGCCGCTATGAGATGATTCCCTATATCTACACTATGGCCCGTGCCAGCCATGACACCGGCGTGTCGCTGTGTCGTCCCATGTATTACGATTACCCGTCGGACGACAACGCCTACACATTCACCAATCAGTATATGTATGGCGACAACATGCTCGTGGCTCCTGTTATAACAGCCGGCAAGGATGGTTACGCGGAGGTAGAGGTGTGGCTTCCCGAGGGGGACTGGTACGAGAACGCGACCGGCACTATGCTTAAAGGCAATCAGGTTTATACCCGACGTTTTGCTCTTGATGAGATTCCCGTGTATGTGAAAGCCGGTTCTATCCTGCCGTTCCATGTCGAGAAAAACCGTCGTCTCACCGCCAACGATGCCGCTTACTCTCTCAATGTGTTTCCCGGCGGCAGCGGTGAGTTCACCATCTATGAGGATAACGGCAACGACCGCGACTATGACACCAACTTCGCCACTACCGAGGTTACTTCCAGCAATAATGGCAATAAACTGACTGTCAACATCTCGCCACGTGTGGGTTCGTATCCCGACATGCCTGCATCGCGCAACTATGAGGTCAAGGTGCTTGCCACTCTGCCCCCCGAGAGCGTTACAGTTGATGGCGTTGCGGTTAACTACCGCTATGTTCCCGAGGAACTGGCGGCCGTCGTGGAGCTCCCCTTGAAGAGCGCCGACATTGCCCGCACGGTTACATTCACCTTCCCCGAGAATGCTGTGATAGCTGATGGCACCATAGGCAATATGAAACGCTTTGTCGACACATTCGGCGACCTCAAAGACCGTTATGCACGTCTTGAGGTGACCGAGGATTTCGGCCCGATGAGCATAATCTACGAAGCGCTTCAGTATGCTCCCGAGCGCAACCGCGAGCTCGTCGATCAATTCCGTGCAAACTTCAGTGACCTTAATCGCATTGTCAAGGAACAACCTATGAGCGACAGCGCTCGCGAATGGTTCTTAAAAGGTGTAGGATTATGAAAAAGAATATATTAAGTTTCCGACTGCTCGGCGTTGCGATCGCCCTCTGCACGACATTGTTGGCGGCAGGTCGTGGCAACGATGAATTTAATCTCGCCACCTATAACATCCGTTACTATGCCAAAAGCGACTCACTGCGCGGCGACCTGTGGCAGACCCGCTGTAAAGTAATTGCCGACCTCGTGCGTTTCCATGATTTCGACATCTTCGGGACACAGGAAGGCTTGCGTCATCAGCTTGATGATCTGAAGAAAAATCTGCCCGGCTACGAGTACATCGGCGCCGGCCGAGATGACGGCAAAGCTCGTGGCGAGCATGCGGCTATTTTCTATAATACCGACATCTTTGACGTGGTGGATCATGGGCACTTTTGGCTCTCCGAGACCCCCGATAAACCGGGGCTCGGTTGGGACGCGCAGTGCTACCGCATCTGTTCTTGGGGCAAATTCAAGCACAAGGCTACCGGCCGCGAGTTTCTTTACTTCAACCTGCACATGGACCACATCGGCAAGGTCGCTCGCATAGAGAGCGGCAAACTGATTCAGCGCAAGATTAAGGAGTTTGGCAGCGACCTGCCCACATTCCTTTCGGGTGATTTTAATGTCGACCAGTACAACGAGTGCTATCAATCCATATGCGACTCGGGGGTCTTCAACGATTCATATGCCGTCGCCGACTTTGTCTACGACTACAACGGCACGTTTAATGACTGGAAAGCCAACGGCTTCTCACCGAGCCGCATCGACCACATCTTCGTCACGCCCGGTATAAAAGTGAAAAAGTACGGCATCCTGACCGACTCCTATCGTACGACCGACGACCCCGAAATTCTCAATCGACCCGTTGACAGTTTCGACGCCGAAGTCCTTGACTTCATTCCCCGCCTGCCGTCCGACCACTTCCCCATCCGCATCACCGTCTCCCTCTGACTCTCCCTACGACTATAATTGGCAATCAGCCGCAGGATTGACACACCGTCCCATATAGGAGCACATGGATTATTTCCATGTGCTTTTTTAATGGTTGTAGTTTTTACCACGGGGTAAACAACCCCGTGGTCCACAATTGTTTTTCAGAATGTCAAGGTGCGCTTGACAGCGTTTCGGTCGTTCGCAGACGCGCG
>CAZNBC010000133.1:0-4660 GCA_964571125.1 uncultured Bacteroides sp. | reverse complement strand
GACGATGCCGTCGACCTCGTGATATACGCTTTCACGCACGGCCACAACGGGGACCTTTTCGTACAGAAGGCTCCGGCTGCCACCCTCGCCACCCTTGCCGAGGCCCTGAAGGAGATCTACTCAAAGGTGGATCCGAAATATGGCGAAACCGAGGTCAAGGTCATCGGCACGCGCCACGGAGAGAAACTCTACGAGACTCTTGTCACCCGCGAGGAGATGGCGAAGGCCATCGACATGGGCGACTATTACCGTATCCCGTGTGACACGCGTGACCTTAACTACGACAAGTTCTTCTCCGAGGGAAACGAGGAAGTGAGCAGGATAGAGGACTATCACAGCCACAATACACGCCGGCTTGACGTGGAGGGCATGAAGGAACAGCTCATGCGCCTGCGTTTCATCCAGGCTGACCTCGGCCTTATGGAGGCGGACACCAAACGCGAGATAAGAAGCGAATGATCTGGATCGACAGCGACATGTTCGAGAGCCTGTCCGTGGCCGCGATGCGGTCCGCGAGACTCCGGATGAACCGTGACATGCGCACGTCACCGGCTGACGGTTCCCAGCGTATGCTCAACGCGCTCGAACCCGGCACGGAACTGCCTGTCCACCGGCATCCCGACACGTCGGAGACATGCATAGTGCTCAGGGGCGCCGCCGTGGAGCTTCTTTACGACGAGGCCGGCAACATAACCCACCGCATGCGCATGGAGCCGGATTCCGACTGCTGCGGCGTGAACATCCCCGCCGGGTGCTGGCACAGGATAATATCCCTGCGCCCGGGGACGGTGATTTTCGAGGCCAAGGACGGAGCTTATTCACCATTGAGACAAGAAGACATACTTTCATTATGAAGATACTGGTTACCGGCGCGAAAGGATTCGTGGGAAAGAACCTGTGCGCCCAGCTCTGCAACATCCGTGACGGCAAGGTGAGGAACAGCCCCGTCAGGGTCGACGAGGTGTTCATGTACGACATAGACTCAGATCCGGCTGACCTCGACCGGTACTGCCGCGAGGCGGATTTCGTGTTCAATCTGGCGGGAGTGAACCGCCCGGAAAACCCGGAGGATTTCAGGAAAGGCAATTTCGGCTTCGCTTCGGAGCTTCTCGACACCCTAAGGAAGCAGGGCAACCGCTGTCCGGTGATGCTGTCGAGCTCCATCCAGGCCACCCTCGTCGGGCGCTACGCCGGGCATCCGTACGGGGAGAGCAAGAAGGCAGGGGAGGAGCTGTTCTTTAATTACGGCGAGCAGACGGGGGCGAGAGTTCTTGTATACCGTTTCCCGAACCTCTTCGGCAAGTGGTGCCGTCCCAACTACAACTCCGCCGTGGCGACATTCTGCCACAACACCGCCAATGACCTGCCGTTGCAGGTGAGCGATCCGGCGGTGGAGCTCGAGCTCCTGTACATCGACGACCTTGTCGACGAGATGATCCTCGCGCTGCAGGGAAAGGAGCACCGCTGCGGGTTCGAAGGGGTCAGGGCCGTCCCTGATAAGGACGGCCGATACTGCGCGGCCCCCGTCACTTTCCATGTCACCCTCGGCGAGATCGTCGGGCTTCTGCGCCAGTTCGCGGATGTCCCCTCCACGCTCACGATGCCCGAGATGCCGTCCGACAGTTTCGCGAGGCGTCTTTTCTCCACCTACCTGTCTTACCTGCCAGAGGAGAAGGCCGTCTTCGACCTGAAGATGAACCGCGACGGACGCGGAAGCTTCACCGAGCTTGTACGCACGCCCTCCTGCGGACAGGTAAGCGTGAACCTCTCCAGGCCGGGGATAACGAAAGGACAGCACTGGCACAACACCAAATGGGAGCAGTTCATCGTCGTGAAGGGCCACGGCCTCATACAGATGCGCAGGGAAGGCTCGGACGAGGTGCTTTCATACGAGGTGAGCGGCGACAGGATTCAGTCGGTCATCATGCTCCCCGGCTACACCCACAACATCATCAACCTCTCGGATACTGAGGACCTCGTGACCGTCATGTACTGCAACGAGACCTTCGATCCGGATCGCCCCGATACATATTCCGATCCAGTATAAAAGAAATGAAGACAGATTACAAGGACATAAGCTTTGCCGGCAACGGCAGGATCAAGCTGCTCATCATAGTCGGCACACGGCCCGAGATAATACGTCTGGCTGCCACCATAAACAAGTGCCGGAAGTACTTTGACGTCATCCTCGCCCACACGGGCCAGAACTACGACTATAACCTCAACGGAGTTTTCTTCAGGGACCTCAGGCTCGCTGACCCGGAGGTCTACATGGACGCCGTCGGTGACGATCTCGGCGCCACTGTGGGCAACATAATCAACTGCTCGTACAAGCTGATGGCGGACACGAGGCCTGACGCGCTGCTGATCCTGGGCGACACGAACTCCTGCCTGTCGGCTATCGCGGCCAAACGCCTCCACATACCCATCTTCCACATGGAGGCCGGCAACCGCTGCAAGGACGAGTGCCTTCCCGAGGAGACCAACCGCCGCATAGTCGACATCATCTCGGATGTCAACCTGTGCTACTCAGAGCATGCCCGGCGGTATCTCGCCGACTGCGGCCTGCCCAGGGAGCGCACCTACCTCACCGGCTCGCCAATGGCTGAGGTGCTCCACGCCAACCTTCCCTACATAGAGGCGAGCGACATACATGCCCGTCTCGGCCTCGAAAAAGGCCGGTACATGCTCCTGTCGGCCCACAGGGAGGAGAACATCGACACGGAGAAGAATTTCCTGTCGCTTTTCAACGCGGTCAACGCCCTGGCCCGGAAGTACGACATGCCTATCCTATACAGCTGCCACCCACGCAGCCGCAAGCGTCTCGAACAGTCGGGATTCAGACTTGATCCCCGTGTGATACAGCACGAACCGCTCGGATTCCATGATTACAACTGCCTTCAGATGAACGCAGCCGCGGTGATCTCCGATTCAGGCACGCTACCTGAGGAATCAAGCTTCTTCACTTCCGTAGGCCATCCCTTCCCGGCTGTGTGCATACGTACATCGACCGAACGCCCCGAGTCGCTTGACAACGCCGGATTCATCCTTGCCGGCATAGACGAGGCCTCCCTTCTGCAGGCGGTGGAGACAGCCATGGCCATGAATGCCAGTCACGATTACGGCACCCCCGTGGATGTATACGTAGGTGAGAACGTGTCGAACATAGTGGTAAAGATCATCCAGTCCTACGTCACGGTGGTGAACAAAATGGTCTGGAGAAAAGATTAAGTCGTGAAGATCCTTCTGATTACCCCACATTTCTATCCGGAATCATTCAAATGTAACGACATGGCGTTTGAACTTCAGAAACGTGGGCATGAGGTTTCGGTGATGACCGCCATTCCCGATTATCCGAAGGGCCGTTTCTTCGATGGATACGGCATATTCAGGAAACGTAGGGAAACAGTCAACGGAGTTAGAATTCACCGTTCATTAATTATTCCAAGAATGGCCGGACGTTCATGGCAATTGGCATTGAATTATCTGAGCTATACTTTTTTTGCTTCCCTCAAGGCCTTTTGGTTTGGATTGACCGAGAGATATGATGCAGTCATCGTACATGAGACTTCTCCGGTCATGGTGGGAATTCCTGCTGTGATTATAAAAAAACTTCAGAAGGTGCCGGTGTATTTCTGGGTTCTGGACTTATGGCCGGAAAGCCTGTCTGCTGCAGGAGGAATAAAAAATAAAAGGATACTTTCCACTTTCGAAACCATGACCAAATGGATATACCGAAATTGTAAAACTCTTCTTCTTGGTTCAAAGGGATATAAAAAGTCTATCACAAGGCTCGGACCATTCGAAGACAAACTGGTGTATTTCCCAAATTGGATAGATGAATTGGAAGACGAAGAATATCATGAGGTTCCATCGTTACCGGAAGATAAATTCAATGTGGTGTTTACGGGGAATATCGGTGATGCTCAGGATTTCGTACATGTCGTTGAAACAGCCAGGCTACTTAAAGATAATAGTTCAATCAGGTTTTTTATAGTCGGAGACGGTCGAAAAAGAGAATGGCTGGAAGAGCAGATAAGGAAACATTCACTTGACAATATAAAGTGTTTAGGACGTTATCCAATTTCAACTATGCGATCTTTTTACCGCCAGTCCTCCGTTCTGTTTTTGGCCTTGAAGGATGAACCGATTTTTTCATTGACCGCACCTGCAAAGCTACAGGCATATATGTCGTCAGGGCGTCCGATCGTGGGTATGATTAACGGCGATGGGGCAGAACTGATAAAGGAGGCCGATTGTGGATGGGCAGTCCAGGCAGAGGATTCCAGAGCTCTTGCTGATTTATTGTTGAAGCTTTCCAATGAGGACAAGAAGAATCTAGATAAAAAAGGTCAAAACGGTAAAATATATAGCGAAACACACTTCGATTTCAAGAGTAGTATTAATAAGCTGGAGTATTTAATCAACAATGACCGTGATTTCCTTTTTTAGTATCCGAAATAGCTTAGGAATCAGATAATTAAACAAGCGGTCTAAAATTACACGTTATAGACATGATGTGAGGTTTTTGGATACTTATAATTCATTTGATAGATATCACTTTACAAGAGTCAGAAAAAGGATATTTACTCTAAATAATCAACCTGTTGGTGACCGTCAAGGGTTTCTGTGAAGAAATTCTTGGCTGCGTCACCAACTT
>CAZNBC010000132.1:0-4733 GCA_964571125.1 uncultured Bacteroides sp. | reverse complement strand
TTGCGCAGACAATCGTGTTTACCTCTCAGGGTACGCCGTTTATGTTTGCCGGCGAAGAGGTGTGGCGTGACAAGAAAGGCGTGCACAATTCCTACAATTCTCCCGATTCTATCAATGCCATAGACTGGACGAACAAGCATACCTATGCCGACCAGTTTGACTACTACCGCAACCTCATCAGCCTACGTAAGCTTCATCCCGCTTTCCGCATGACCAAAGCCGAGGATGTTGCCCGCCATATTAAGTTTGACAACACTTCCGACACACCCAATCTTGTCTCCTATTCTATCGTTGACAACGCCAACGGAGATGAATGGAAGGAAATCAAACTTGTGTTCAACGGCAGTGATGAGTCCCGTAAGGTGCGCGTGGCCAAGGCAGACTGGATAGTCGTGGCCCGCGATGGAAAGCTCAATCCCGAGGGGCTTGACAAGTCGCGTGGAGGGGAGATGACCGTAGCCCCATATTCGGCCCTTATCCTTGCAAGAGTTAAATAAAATTACTTAGTATAAATCTTTTTACCCTTAACGATGGTTTTCAATATGAAAAAACTATTGATTATGTCTACTATCGCGTTAGCATCGGCTTTTGCCGGTTGTACCTCAGGCGGCGATGCCGATAAGACTGCTGTTGAATCTGCTGACAATCAGTCAGTCAACGCAGCCTATGAAAATATAGTAACCCGCACGAGTGTGCGCTCATATCAGCCTGACCGTACCGTTTCGCCCGATACTGTCGAGCTTCTGCTTCGTGCCGCCATGGCAGCTCCCACCGCGGTAAACAAGCAGCCTTGGGCTTTCGTAGTGCTTGATACACGTGAGTCTATCGACTCTTTGGCCGAGGTGCTTCCTTATGCCAAGATGCTCACACATGCACCTCTCGCTGTGGTCGTGTGTGGTGACATGGAACTCGCTCTTGAAGGCAGCGGCCGTGACTTCTGGATTGAGGATGTGTCCGCAGCAACCGAAAACCTCCTGTTGGCGGCCCATTCGCTCGGTCTTGGTGCCGTATGGACCGGTGTATATCCCGAGTCTGAAAGGGTAGCTTCCGTTTCGGAGCGTCTGGGACTCCCGTCAAATATTATACCTCTCGCCGTGGTGCCTATCGGCTATCCCGACGGTTCCCATCCCGCAAAGGACAAGTGGGTGCCCTCGAAAGTCCACTACAACCGTTGGTGATACCCTGTAATCATGGCGGATAATTATCTGGAAAAAAGAATGGAGGAGTACCGGAGCGGAAAATCCGGTGCTCCTCGTCGCAAACTCACCCCTTCGGGCAAGAAGCCCGGAGTAATAACGTATAACCTCGGTGTGCGCCGTGTGCTCGTCACCGGTGGAGCTTCGGGTATCGGGCGCGAGATAGTCAGGGCCTATTGTGACGCGGGCTGCCGTGTGGCTTTCTGTGACATCGACGATAAGGCCGGTACGGCGACTGCACAGGCTCTCGGTGCGCGCTTCATCTCACTTGATGTGGCTGATGCATCGGCACTTGAACGCTGTGTCGCGCAACTTTTTCATGATTGGGGCGATATCGACATTGTGGTAAATAATGTCGGGGTCGGCATGTTCCGTCCGCTGGTTGACACTGAAATAGAGGATTTTGACAGGGTTATGGCTGTCAATGTCCGTCCGATATTCGTCATCGCCCGTGCTTTGGCGCGTTTCCGCGAGGCGCAGGCGGTCAGGAATTCTTACGGCCGCATAATCAACATAGCCAGCACGCGTGCCGCTCAGAGTGAGCCCGATACGGTGGCATACAGCGCATCAAAAGGAGCTGTAGTGTCACTGACACATTCCCTGATGATGTCCATGGCTCCGTATGGCGTTACGTGCAACTGTATTTCCCCCGGGTGGATTGTCACGGATGACGCTACGGAACTCTCCGAGGATGACCTCGCACAGCACCCCTCGAACAGGGTAGGAGGTGCACGCGATATTTCCAACATGTGTCTGTTCCTTTCTTTGCCTGAAAATGATTTTATCAACGGGCAGAACCTTGTGATAGATGGCGGTATGACACGCAAAATGATATATGTATAGAGGTCGGAATCCTCTATGGAATAAACTGATGAATGTATGAGTAAAAATGAACGCGCACAATTTGCTACTCGCCTTGGAGTACTCGCCACTACCGTAGGGTCTGCGGTAGGGCTCGGCAATATATGGCGTTTCCCCTATGAGGCCGGTGTACATGGAGGCGGTGCTTTCATGCTCGTTTATGTTTTCTTTGTGCTGATTATAGGCATACCTGTGGCCACGGCAGAGTTCATAATCGGCCGGCATACGCACTCCAATGTCTACGGCGCGTTTAAGAAACTTCATAAGTCACCGTTCTGGAAGGTTTCAGGTGTAATAGGCATTGTGGCATCGCTGATGATTCTGAGTTTCTACAGTGTTGTCGCCGGCTGGACGTTTGATTACATACTCAGGTCACTTCAGAATTTTAATGGTGCTCAGACCCAGGAGGCGCTGCATGCTGAGTTTAATCAGTTTACCTCCTCGTGGGAGTCTGTGGTGTGGACATTGGCTTTCCTATTGGTCAATTATCTTATCATACGTCGCGGTGTGCAGAACGGCATCGAAAAGATGTCGAATATCCTCATGCCCGCCCTCTTCATCATACTCCTCGCCTTCTGTGTCAATTCGCTCTTTATGCCCGGTGTGGGTGAGGGACTTGAGTTTCTGTTCAAGCCGGACTTCTCAAGCATAACACCCTCGGTGCTCATGGGTGCGATGGGGCAGGCCTTTTTCTCGCTTAGCCTCGGACTCGGCGGCCTAATCACCTATTCGAGTTACTTCTCATCCAAGACAAAACTGCTGAACAGTGCAGCTTCTATGGCCGGACTTGACACCCTTGTAGCCATTTTTGCCGGTATCATCATCTTCCCAGCTGTATTTACTTTCGGCGAGAGTCCTGCCGAAGGCCCCAAGCTTGTGTTTGAGGTGCTTCCTTCAATATTCCTTGATATGAAGTTCGGGCATGTGTGGTCAGTGCTCTTCTTTGTGCTATTGTTTCTCGCCTCACTCACATCTACTATCTCTATGAGCGAGATTTCCATAGCATATTTTACCGAGGAACGCCACATGTCGCGCCGCAATGCCACGCTGCTCAATACCGCCATCGCCATGGTGTTCGGTGCACTGTCGGCATTGTCTTTCGGCCCTCTGCGCCATATTACAATATGTGGCCTCGGAATATTTGACCTGCTTGACTATCTCTCTTCCACCATACTCTTGCCCTTGGGCGGCATGATAATCTCCATCTTTGTCGGGTGGGTCATGAAACGCTCTGTCATCTACCAGCAGCTCGATGTACATTCGCCTGCCAAGGCTCGACTGGTGAAGGTGGTGATATTCTGTCTGCGCTATGTAGCCCCCACCTGTATTCTACTTGTATTTCTGTCCGGTCTCGGAGTAATCAGATTTTAGTGAGGTTGTCCGGTACTTTTTTACTATATTTGTAGAGAAGTAATCCCTCAACCCCTGAATACTGATGAATGTTTTCCGGCTTCCGGCCATTATCGCGCTCGCGGCGGGAGTAGTGGTAATCTCCACATCCTGTCACCACGAACAGAATCTGTCAACAGACTATGCCTCATTGGTCAATCCCATGATTGGCACCGATTTTACGGGAAACACCTATCCCGGTGCTCAGGTGCCGTTCGGTATGGTGCAGCTAAGCCCTGACAACGGTCTGCCCGGATGGGACCGTATCTCAGGCTATTTCTATCCCGACAGTACTATAGCGGGCTTCAGCCACACACATCTTTCCGGTACCGGTGCAGGGGACCTTTACGATATTTCCTTCATGCCGGTGACCTTCCCTGTTGTTGAGGCAGAGGCACCGTTGGGCATACATTCGCGCTTTTCTCACTCCTCCGAAAAGGCCTCGGCGGGATATTACCGGGTGGTACTTGACGATTATAATATTGAAGTAGAGCTGACCGCTTCGGAGCGTGTGGGTTTTCAGCGCTACACATTTCCGGGTGGCCCTGCGGGTGTGATTCTCAACCTGTCCAAGGCTATGAACTGGGATGCCACGGTAGATACCCGCATCGAAGTCGTTGACTCGGTGACAGTAATAGGCTACAGATATTCCGACGGATGGGCACGTGACCAGAGGGTATATTTCGCTTCACGCTTCTCACGTCCTTTTGATAAAGTGAGCCTGGATTCGGTATTGATTTCTTCAGGTAAATCTGTTGATGAACCGCCGCGATACGCTGTGGATGCCGTGTTTGAGTTTGATACCGAGCCGGGTGAGCGGATTGTTGTCGCGACAGCCCTCTCGGGAGTGAGCTTGGATGGCGCTATGGCCAATCTTGAGGCAGAGTCCTGTAATCTTGATTTTGATGCGGCACTTGACAATGCCCGGAGAATGTGGAATGATGCTTTGGGAAGAATTAAGGTGACGACAGATGATGAGGTCGCGAAAGAGGTGTTCTATACCGCTTTATATCACTCCATGTTGGCTCCGACGCTCTATGATGACGTGACGGGGAGTTATTATGGTCCTGACAAGCAGCCGCATACTGCCGACGGTTGGCACAATTACTCCACTTTCTCGCTATGGGATACCTTCCGTGCATCCATGCCGCTGTTTACCATCATCGAACCGTCACGTGTCAATGATATGGTAAAGAGTTTCCTCGCTTTTTATGAGCAGAACGGACGGCTCCCGGTCTTGAACATGTGGGGCAGTGAGACGGATATGATGATAGGCTATCATTCGGT
>CAZNBC010000131.1:0-4742 GCA_964571125.1 uncultured Bacteroides sp. | reverse complement strand
CTATGCAATCCCTTGCGGCACCCTGAGGTGATGGCGCAGTATGCATAGAATTGTGCAAAGATACAAAAAAAGTTTAACAAGCGGGTGAATGAGCGGGTAATTGATTTTTCTTAAATTTGCACCATAATATAGATTTTGACAAACCAACTCGTGACATATATGAAATCACTGATATCAAAAATATGTATTGCGGGCGTCAGCGGTGCCTTCGCCCTGATGTCGCTTAATTCATGTGGCGACTCCAACCGTTGGGAAGCCAAGGGCACCGTGACCGGAGGTGAGGGGCGTGAGATGCTCCTTCAGGCTTCGACCAATGGCCGTTGGTATACCCTTGATACCGTGAAGATTGATAAAAACGGCAAGTTCTCCGTTACTCAGTCGCCCGCGGGCTATCCCGATATCTATCGCCTGTCTCTTGACGGTAAGAACCTCTACTTCCCGGTCGACAGCATCGAGACCGTGGTCATCACCGCCGATATCGAGGGATTTGACACCGAATACACCCTTTCGGGCACTCCCTCGGCAGAGAGTCTTATGCAGGCCAATGCCGAACTTAACGCAGCCGTGCGTGCCGCCGGAGTGGATGGTGCGCTGAGCAATCCCGAGCTTAAGAAGAAGCTCAACGACATAGTGCTCGCCAATCCCTCCGATATCGTAGCCTACTACATCATCAGCCGCAATGTTCAAGGCCGTCCGCTCTATGATCCTACTGACCGCACCGACGTGAGGGTCATCGGCGCCGTAGCCAATGCCTTCAATGACTACCGCTCGCGTGACCCCCGCACATCCTATCTCAAGTCGCTCTTCCTGTCCAACCGTGGCCGTCGCACCGTCGCACCGACCGATACCATCCATGCCGAGGAAGTTCCCTTCATGGACATTAAGCTCTATGACGAGAACGGCACCCTGCGTTCGCTCTCCGATGTGACTTCGGGAGGCAAGGTAGTCCTGCTCAACTTCACCGTATATAATGCCGAGAATTCTCCCGCCTTCAACCGCAGGCTCAACGAGCTATATCAGCGCTATCGTGACCGTGGGCTGGAAATATATCAGGTGTCGATTGACAACGATGAGTTTCAGTGGAAACAATCGGCCCGCAATCTCCCGTGGATAACCGTATACAACTCACCGGTTGACGGCCGTCAGAATCTGCTCAACTTTAATGTCACCGCCATACCTACCTCGTTCATCATCGACCGCAACGGCGACATCGCGGCACGCATTGATGACGAGTCGCAGCTTGCAGCCAAGATAGGTGCTTACATGTAATTCCTTATTGCGTAATATTCTAAATATCATCACTATATGAATATTGGAGATCTTATTCCTGAAGTGTTGGGCACTGACGAGCAGGGCCGTGTGGTCAAGTCAACCGATTTCCCCGGTGAGCCGCTCGTGATATACTTCTACCCCAAGGACAACACCCCGGGGTGCACCGCCGAAGCATGCTCGATTCGTGACAACTTCGCTCCCATCCGCGACAAGGGCTACAGGATTATAGGTATCAGCAAGGACTCCGTGGCAAGCCATGTGAAGTTCACCGAGAAGTATTCGCTGCCTTTTATCCTCCTGAGCGACGCCGACACCGCCGTAAATCAGGCTTTCGGTGTATGGCAGCTTAAGAAGATGGCCGGAAGGGAATACATGGGTACCGTCCGCACCACTTTCATCACCGATGCTTCCCACCGCGTCACCCATATTATCAATAAGGTGCGCACCAAGGATGCAGGTGAACAGTTGCTTGAGCTTATAGGTTAGTACCGAGTACTGACAACCTCTTTTTTATAATTCGGGATAATTCAGGGCCTGCGGGTAACCAAGAGTAACTATGAGTAACGAATTTTTTCAAGGAGACGAGGCGGCGGAATTACGCTCGCTTTACCGCGACTTGCTGAGGGAGACCGCTTCGGTAGCTCTCCCGGACGATGTGCGTTCACTGCGCACCATCATTAGTGAATCCATCGCGGGCGGACACTACGGACGCGACCGATTCGGAGGCAACGCGCTCATCCACTGTATGCGCACGGCTCTGGAACTCTGCAAGCGTATCAGTGCCGACCGCAGCATGATAGTGGCCCTGATGCTTTCGACCCTTTGCCGCTCCGACTACTTCACCCCCGATGACGTCGCGCGCCGTTGGGGCGATGACATAGCCAAGATAGTCAAGGGGCTGCAGAAGGTGGCCACCCTTTACAATCGCGCACAGGCGGTGGAGGACGACAACTTCCGCAAACTCCTGCTGACCTTCGCCGAGGATATACGTGTCATCATCATAATGATTGTTGATCGCCTCACGCTCATGAAGGCTATCAACCATCATCCCGATGAGGCCATGGTGGCGCTCACGGCCAAGGAGGCCGGGCTGCTTTACGCGCCCTTGGCCCACCGTCTCGGACTCTACGGCATCAAGGGCGAGCTTGAGGATATGTCGCTCAAGTACACCAACCGCGACATGTATTCACGTATCGCGCAGAAACTCAACGAGACCAAGCGCAGCCGCGACGCCTATATCGCCGACTTCATAGCTCCTGTCAAGGCCGCTCTCGAAAAGGAGGGCCTGAAGTTTGAGATAAAGGGGCGCACCAAGTCCATATACTCCATCTGGAACAAGATGAAGAAGCAGCGTGTGGACGTGGAGGGCATCTATGACCTCTTCGCCATACGTATCATCATTGACGCTCCCCCCGAGCGTGAGCGCAGTGAGTGTTGGCTGGCCTATTCGGTTGTCACCGACATGTATCAGCCCAACCCCGCCCGCCTCAAGGACTGGCTGTCCATACCCAAGAGCAACGGCTACGAGTCGCTGCACATCACCGTGATGGGACCGCAGGGCAAATGGGTCGAGGTGCAGATACGTTCGCGCCGCATGGACGAGATAGCCGAACGCGGTGTGGCTGCACACTGGCGCTACAAGGGCATCAAGAGTGAGCAGAATCTTGACACCTGGATGAACCGCGTGCGTGAGATTCTTGAAGCCGCTGACAATGACCCCCTCAATCTCATGAAGAATCTGAAGATGGACATCTACGACAAGGAGGTGTTTGTCTTCACTCCCAAAGGCGACCTCTATCGCCTTCCCTCCGGAGCCACGGTGCTTGACTTCGCATTCATGGTCCATTCGCGCCTTGGCTGCACATGTACCGGCGGTAAGGTCAATGGACGCACCCGCAAGATTAACCATCGCCTCGCCAACGGTGATACCGTCGAGATTATGACTTCGGCCAATCAGGTCCCCAAGCAGGACTGGCTCGGATTTGTGGTGACCTCCAAGGCACGTACCAAAATCCGTCAGACGCTCAACGAGCAGGCCAACCGCTCGGCGGAACTGGGCCGCGAGATGCTGCAACGTCGCTTCAAGAACCGCAAGATAGAGATTGACGAGGGTATAATCAGCAAGGTTATCAAGAAGTTGGGGTACAAGACCACTACCGACTTCTACAACGCCATAGCCGACGAGTCGCTCGAAGTCAACCGCGTGGCCGTGGAGTACGACGCCATCGAGCGCCCCGTGGAGCAGACCGAGAACCGCTCGGCCGAGGAGTTCTCCCTGCAGACCTCTCCGGAGCATGATGAGGACAGTGGCTCCGACACACTCGTCATCGGCGACAATGTCAAGGGATTGAATTACCGCATGTCGCGTTGCTGCAACCCCATTTATGGCGACCAGGTGTTCGGCTTCATCGCTTCCGACGGAGCTATCAAGATACACCGCGCCGACTGCCCCAACGCCGCGAACATGCGCCGCCGCTACCCCTACCGCTTTATCCCCGTGCGGTGGTCGGGAAAGATAGGTATGCAGTTCGCCGCCACGCTTAAGATAGTGGGGGTAGATGACATCGGTATCGTGACCAACGTATCCTCCATCATCAACAAGGAGAAGGATTGCTCGCTCCGCAGCATAGCGATAGACTCGCACGACGGTATCTTCCACGGCACACTCGTCGTGGGTGTCATCACTACCGAGCAACTTGCGGGCCTGATAAGGAAAATAAAAACAGTAAAAGGCGTAAAAAATGTTGAACGTAGCAATTAGAAACATCTTTATACTCTCGGCCTCGGCGCTGATAGTGACCTCATGTGGCGAAAGTGCCGATACCAAGGCTGCACGCGCGCTCCTCGAAGAGGCCAAGACCTGTCTTGACGAGGGTAACTATACACGCTCGCTTGAGCTTCTTGACTCCATAGAGTCGGCCTATCCTGCCGAGATAGCGCAGCGCCGCGAAGGGCTTCATCTTCGGCCGAAAGCCATCGAGGGCGTCACCCTGCGTCAGCTCGAGTCCACCGATAGCCTGCTTGCCGCTTTGCAGATTGAAAACGAGCGCCTGAGCTCTACGATACGTTTCGTTGAGAATCCCGTTGAAGGCTACTACGTGTCCACCTCCGCCGTGAAAGGCGATTTCATCGGCACCACCGGCCTTCAGCCCCGTATCACTCCCGAGGGTATCTTCTATGTGGTGTCATCGGTTAATCGTCCTGTGAAGAGTACGGCCGTGACACTCGCCTGCGACGGCGAGACCGCCACTTCCGCCACCGTGGCCCATGACGATGAGCGCAATTACCGTCGCAACGGAGTTGAAGTCATCACCTTCATGGCTTCCGAGTGCGACACCCTCGGCCGCTTCGTGATGGCCCATCGCGGTCAGCCCATGAAGCTGACCTTTGAGGGTGCCAAGCCCCTTACCGTTGACTTCCCCGCTGCCCGCGTCGAGGAAATGGCCTCAGTCTACAAAGCCGCCTCCGCC
>CAZNBC010000130.1:0-4742 GCA_964571125.1 uncultured Bacteroides sp. | reverse complement strand
ACACCTACATCAACCTTGGTTTTCCGGCCGAGGCGTTCGGCGCGGATATCGACTTGGATGGTCTTCTTATCCTCGGGGAAGAAGCCGGGGTAGGGAAAATTCATACCCAGGAGGATGATAACGTCAGCCGAGGAGATGGCGTTCTCGGCTGACCACATGCCCAGATAGCCCATGTGACCGACATAGTTGACACACTTACCCATGAGTTCAAGCTGGCTCTTGTAGGTAGTGGCTACGGGAGCCTTGACTTTATGTGAGAGAGTATTAACGAGGTCGGCGGCGTTCTTGGCACCGGAGCCGGCAAAGATGGCCACAGTTTTAGCTTGATTAATAAGTTCGGCAGCAGCTTCGACCTCGGCTCCGGATGGTTCGGGGAGACGGTCGGTGTATAGTGGAGTAGTCGTGGCGTAAGATGCTACGGCGTCCTGTCCGATAACGTCGGCCGGAAGGCCAATGATGCCGACGCCACCACGGCCAATAGCCTCCTGCATTGCGGCTTGAAGCATGTGGGGAACCTGTGTGGGAGTGGTTGCCATCTCGTTGTAGACGTTACAGTTTGAGAAGAGTAAGGTGGGATTGGTCTCCTGAAAATATCCCGTACCGAACACAGCCGAGGCGCAGGTTGAAGCGATGGCGAGCACGGGTGCGTTACTGCGTTGGGCATCGTACAGGCCGTTAATGAGGTGTACATGCCCCGGGCCGCTACTGCCTGCACAAGCAGCCAAACGTCCGGTGAGCTGAGCTTCCGCACTGGCGGCAAAAGCGCCGGACTCTTCGTGACGCATGTGTACAAATTTTACGCGACCGTCGCGCACGAGGGCATCGGTGAGATCGTTGAGACTATCGCCGGTAATGGCGTAGATATGCTTAACGCCGGCGTCTGCAATCATTTCTGCTACCTGGTCGGCTACCTTTTTCGGTTGTGTTGTTTCCATATTATTAAGAGTTTACAGCACAACGCTCCGACAGCCACCATTGTTCGGACACCTAACGCCTACTTTGCCATAGTGGTCAGACAGTACTGCCTGAGAGGCTTGGTGGAAAGTCGATTTGCATATTAATCGTAAAGCCCTTAACTTTGCATCTTAGCCGTAAATGTTGCGGCTGATATTTCCATGCTATTTCGTATGAAACTGCTCCGACGTATTTTATCACAGGCGGCAATCGCATATTCCATGGGTGTTTGCACTTTGTCAGCCCTGGCGGATGTGACAGACCTTCCTACCAAGGAGGTAGGCGGTCAAAAGTACTATTACTATAAGGTAAAGGCTAAGGAGACCATCTACTCCCTAACCCGACAGCTGAATGTGTCCAAATCCGATATCTTTCGCTTTAATCCCTCTGCCGAAGATGGACTGAAAGCCGGACAGGAATTGCTGTTTCCTGTGGATGCAGTGGCGTCATATACCAAGGCTACCGGAGAGTATTCCGCTCCGATGACCCATACCGTTTCAAAGGGCGAGACACTTTTCGGCATCTCGCGTCGCTATAATGTCACTACCGAGCAGCTCATGGAGTGGAATCCCGCTACAAGTCAGGGACTGAAGGCCGGCATGGTTATATATGTTGTCGCTCCCTCGTCGCTTCCTCAGATTGAGCAACCCATCGCGGGCGATGGTGCACGTTATGTGATACAGAGAGGCGAAACGCTTTATCAGATAGCTCAGAATCACGGTACTACCGTGGATGCCATCATGGCCTCGAATCCCGGTCTTGATAGTGAGCACTATTCCGCCGGCCAATCCATCGCGTTGCCCGTGGCACGAGCTACCGGCGAAGAGCGCTATGTGGTACAGGAGGGTGAGACTCTTTACTCCATAGCACGTGTTCATGGTGTGAGTGTCAAGCAGTTGGAGAGTGCGAATCCGTCGCTTGGTATTCTCAAGAAGGGTATGACTATCGTTATCCCCTCCTCAGAGGTGGCAAATGTGACGGCGGCTGATGTCGCTTCCGAGCCTCAGGTCACCGTACCATCCGGTGCGCAAGTGTTGCCCGTGCCTGACGAGTCTTTTCAGGCAGGCGTTATGACACCTTCCACTCCTGTCAAGATTGCAGTGGCACTGCCTTTCATGGCAACTTCCGCCGAGCGTACTAAGAGCGCACAGTTGTTCACCGAGTTTTATCGTGGATTCATGCTGGCGGTTGACTCGCTGAGTCGTTCCGGCCGACCTGTATATGTCTACGCGTATGATACATCTGACCGAGTAGACAGTGTGCGCAATATCCTTTCTCGTCCTGAGATGAAGGATATGTCGCTTATCATAGCTCCTGACGATGAAGAGCAGTTGAAAGAGTTCGCCTTCTTCGGACGCACCAACAATGTTCCGGTCATAAATACTTTCGTTGTCAAGGACAATTCATTCAGATACAACCCCTCCATAGTGCAGTGCAACATCCCTCACCATGAAATGTATGCCAAGGCCGTCAAGGAGTTGACCCGCGAGTTCTTGGGTGCCACCCCGGTGATTCTCAACAGTGAGGATGGTGCTGATGACAAGGCGGAGTATATCACATATCTTCGTCAGCAACTTGACTCTATGGATGTGCGCTACCTGACGATTGACTATAAGTCAAATCTGACAGCAGACGCACTGAAATCCTTGACCAGAGGGAGTGATTATGTATTTATACCCACATCGGCCAAGCAGTCAGAGTTCGCGAAGTTCGCTCCCGCACTTATTGCTTTTCAGGAGCAGATGGTTAATCCGTCATCCGTTAAGGTATTCGGTTATCCTGAATGGATAACATTTAAGGGAGAATCCCTTAAGCAGCTTCATAAACTGAACACATCCATCTATTCGCGCTTCTACAGTAATCCTGAAGAAGATAGGGTGAAAGATATTAATGAGCGTTATCGTATGTGGTACGGTGCCGATATGGGTAGTTTCCTCCCCTCTCAAGGACTTTTAGGATTTGACATGGGCATGTTTGTCATCAACTCCCTGCGTACTCCCTCTGTGGCTCTTGATTCACCTATGACGGCAAGTATCAATAATGGTCTGCAGCCGTACGATGGGGTGCAGAACGGATTCCACATCGTGCGCCTACCCAATGCCGGAGCGCTCAACGATATGCTATATATCATTACATTCCGTCCATCAGGTGAAGTTGAACGACGCTCTATCTGATATCCTCCGGTCGCTTACTTAAGAACTAATTCCCTGTCAATCAATACTAATGATGCGTACTCGCTCTATAAGGATTTTTTGCATGGCCTGCGTAATGATAGCTTCTGCATGTGGCTTCATGGCTTCGGCCCAGCATTACTATTCTCCTAATCTTGCCATAGGCGCAAAGGCGGGTATGACGCTGTCAAACATGCAGTTTTCCCCCTCGGTTGAACAAGGTATGCTTCAGGGTAAGCTGATCGGCGTCGCAGTGCGATATACCGAAGAAAAGCTTTTCGGAATCATCGGTGAAGTCAATCTTGAGCAGCGGGGATGGAAAGAGAAGTTTGAGGATAACCCTGAATTTGAGTATTCGCGTACACTTACCTATCTGCAGGTTCCTATCCTCACGCACATCTATTTCGGCGGTAAGAACGTCAAGTGCTTCATTAATCTTGGTCCTTCCGTAGGATATATGCTGTCCAACAGCATATCAAGCAATTTTGATTATGCCAACCCGACATCAGTGCCCGGTTTTCCGTCATTGTACCGCACCACAGAGCAGATGAAGATGGAAGTAACGAAGAAGTTTGATTATGGCATCACGGGTGGTGTCGGTGTAGAGTTCCGCATACGTCGCCGCCATCATCTCCAGCTTGAGGGACGATACTATTTCGGACTGGGAAATATTTTTCCCGATCGAAAGAAAGACTATTTTGCGGCCTCACGCGGCACTTCCATTCAGGTTACCCTCGGGTACCTGTTCCGTATCAAATAACTGCTCCGGATGTTAATAACCCTCTATGGCTGCAACGGCACTGACTTGTGGCGTAATTTTCTGTGAGTAAGGAGGTTTTTCAGTGCTGTATCCTTTTCTTAACAGGGATATCAAACGGGGTGTGTTAATAACCGCCTGACAGACAGTAGTATTACACTGCCTTCCAAAAATCCAAATAAATTAACATTTGTTTTTGTGGAAAATTTGGCTCAATTTTGTATGGATTTTCCACTAACCGTTTATCTCCGTTTATCCATTTCCGATAATGTCTTTGTCGCATACTCAACTCTGGGAGAGGTGTCTGCAACTTATAAGCACCATGATAGCGCCGGACCAGTTCGAAAACTGGTTCAAGCCGCTTAATTCCCTGAGCTACGACAACAATGACCTTATCATAGAACTCCCCTCACCATATTATAAGGAGTACCTTGAGGGCCGTTATCCTGCGGAGATACGCAAGGCTTTGCTTGAGGTCTACGGGCCGAGTGTTAAGCTGTCGTGGCACTTCAATCAAGTGCGCAATGAGTCAACCACGGGGGTTACGATGATGAGTTCCAACCGTAGTGGGGCCGTGCGTCCGAAGGAGGTCGCCGATTCATCCAATCCTTTTCAGGCCAAACCTCTGGTCGAGATAGATTCACAGCTTCATGACTCCTATACTTTCGAGAACTACTGCGACAGCGACAGTAACCGCGTGGCCCGTTCTATCGGTGAAGCCATAGCCTCCGACTCGCGTCTCAAGACTTTTAACCCCCTCTTCATCTTCGGGCCTCCCGGAGTGGGAAAGACACACCTGATACAGGCAATAGGCATACGTTATAAGGAGTTGAACCCTCAGGCACGTGTGCTCTATGTCA
>CAZNBC010000129.1:0-4748 GCA_964571125.1 uncultured Bacteroides sp. | reverse complement strand
GGTACCTCCGTTAGCCTCCTCGAAATAGCCCTTTCGTGAGGCCACGGCACCTGTAAAGGATCCCTTTTCATGACCGAAGAGCTCGGAGTCGATGGTTCCCTCGGGGATAGCGCCGCAGTTGACGGCGATGAAGCGCGAATGTTTGCGCGGGCTGTAGGCATGGATAATCTGCGGGAAGAATTCCTTACCGGTTCCGCTCTCGCCGGTAACGAGCACAGAGAGATCTATGGGTGCCACCTGTACAGCCCTCTGAATGGCCGCGATAAGCACCGGAGAGTTACCGGCTATGCCAAAGCGCTGCTTGGCACGCTGTACTTCGGGAGATATGTCTGTAAGCGTTACTTCCATTTACGCATCGAATATGTCACATCCTTAAGATAGCGTCCGAGGTCGTCAAGATTGCCTGAACGCTTCACGATTTCCTCCACGGGGATAGGATTGCCCACGGAAATATGCATCTGCCTGTGCCGCTTATTGAACACCTCGGCGGGGAGACGCAGTGTGCGCAGCTGCCATGAGATACGCCCGAGTAGGTTGAACCACCACGAGTTGCTGCCGTGGAAGTAGATGGGTATCACGGGCACCTTGAGCTGCGCTATGAGACGTATGATGTTGGGCTGCCACTGACGGTCTTCGAGCTGCAAACGTGAATTGAGTTTGCTGACCGCTCCGGCCGGGAAGAAACCTATGGGGTGGCCGGCGCGCACCTGCATGATGGCTTCCTTGATACCGTGCATCGACACCGCCTTCTTCTTGGGGTCGTCAGAAGCGAGGGCATCAACGGCAATGAAGTTGGGGCGCATGGCGCTGATTTTATTGAGAATCATGTTAACCATCACCTTGAAGTCAGGACGGCGCGAGCCGATGAGGTCAATCAGCATGATACCGTCAACGGCTCCGAAGGGATGATTGCTGACGGTGATGAAAGCGCCCTCAGGCAGATGGTCAAGCACCTCGCTGTTGTCAACGCGCAGATGCATGTCGAGTTCCTCAAGCACACTTGTGCAGAACGCCACACCGGGGGTAGAGGCATGGCGGGCGTGGATAGCGTTGATTTTGTTGAGCGACAGCAGATTTAACACTCCTTTCAACAGTGGGCGCAGCTTGCCGAGTCGCGGAACTTCGGCCACGATGTCATCAACGGTCATGACATCGGGTCGTACATTATATTGCTTTATTAGAGATTCGTAGTCGGGCATAGCCATAAAACTATAGCGATGAATGGGTTAATCTCCTCCGTCTTCGGGATATTCACCATCCTCAACTTCTTCCTCGCCGTCCTCCACAGGGTCAGGCTCAGAAGCGGCCTCGGGGTATTTGCGGTAATATTCCTGAAGTATGGTCTTGATATTGAAGTAAAATCCTCCGGCATCCTGCCCTATCGGGTCGCGCACGGTGATGTATTCGTAGTACGGGTCGGCAAACAGATGATTGTCTACCGTATACCCCATGAGATTAAGCAGCACGTATTCATGCTGTGGCTCAATCACATACCACGCATTATCCTCGTCAAGCCCCGTACCGGTCGACACTATGGCCATGAGGATATAATTGAGCTTATACTGCCATATATTAGCAAGATTGACCTTACCTTTAAGACGCAACGCAGCTATGAGATACATCATCTGCTTGAGGTCGAAAGGATTGTTGGCCAACGACATCTCCGCGTACTTGATGACCGAGTCACACTCCTGACGGGTCAGGTCGGGCTTCTCATACTCCCCTTCGAGACGTGAGGCGAAGGCTGACGGACGATAAGGATTATAGTCCTCCTGAAACATGTAGCCCAGGTAGAGACGGCGGTACTTATCAATCTTCATCAGCGTGTCGTTGCGCTGAAACTCCTTCATCAGCCTCGGGTAATAATACGGCGAGGTACGGTCGTAGGTCTCCTGACGTATCTTTTCAAGGTCGGGGCGCTCGCGCTTAAGCTCGGGCAGGAGCTTCTGTGACGCGAATGCCGATGACCCTGTCATGACCATCAGTATGGTGAGTATTATATGGCATAGTTTAGTCATACTGCAAATTTACACAGAATCCACGAGAGGGTATCCCCGCTATGCACCAATAAATGTTAACACCGAGCCCACAATTTACCTGACGAACTTGCGGGAAGTGCGCTCTCCGTCAATCTCCCAGGATATGATGTACATACCTCCGGCGAGTGAGGATATGTCAATAGCTGTATCTATCTGACCCGAGAGCACTGTCATGCCGCCAAGGTTGATGATACTGTAGGTACCTGAGAGCACACCGTTGCCGTCGGTGATGAAACGTATTACCGAACCTGACTTAGAGTAAGTCACAGCATAGTCCTTGACCACGGAAATAGCATCAACGGGGTCCGGTTCGGGATCGGGTTCAGGATCTGGCTCCGGATCAGGTTCGGGATCGGGTTCGGGATCGGGTTCGGGGTCGGGCTCTACTATTTCCACATCCTTGAGGTCGTCACGGATTATATGCCAATGGCGGTTGGGTTTGTGGGGATTGTCAGAATCGTTGTTCCAAGCTATAAACGGATTGCCCTCCTGAGTTCCACCGCCGGAGTTGTTCCACGCGAAACCGGTCTCACGGTTTGCGATGATATAGGCTCCTCCGGTCGCCAGCGGCACGAATTGCCACTGCTGTCGGAGATTACCCTCCTCGGGGTCGGCCAGAGAGAGCTGCGAGTTGTTCTGATAGTAACCGTAGAGCATCGGCGATACATCGGTAATGGCCTTACCTGTAGCACGGTTGATTATCGTGTAATATCCGTCGCCCGCATCCTTGATATCCCATTGCTGGCTTTCGATGCCGACATAGTAGGTATTACCGCACAGCGCCGTACTGTCAGCCGTGATGTCGGCACACTTCATGGAGTTGACGTTGTGTATGCGGTAATAGTAGTCCTCTTCAAGTTCGAACGGAGGAGTAGGGACTACGCCCGCGGCTTCTTCAGCAAAAGCATAGGTGAGAAAGCTGATGCGCTCCCTGACAAACTTACGCAGGAATTCTACCGTGGCGGAATATGTAGAGAAGAGACAATACTCGTCATATACACGTCGGTCAATAGGCCAATACAGGCCGTCAAGCGACTGCGACTCACTCAATTCAGCCTCTTTCTCATCGATGAAATTGAGCAGGCGCGCCTCAAGGCCATCGTTGACCATACTTTGCCATTTCTTGTTGACGGCATCGACAAACCAGGGGTCATCCCACATACGACGTACCCATACGCCTGTCAAATCGGCTCCGAAACCATCCTCACGTATCATGCGATGCGTCATGTCGCCCTTTCGCTGACAGTTGTTGAAGGCTATGTCGTAATCCCACATCGGGCCCCAATAGATTTTGGGGTCATCCTGATTCTTATAGATATAGGTGCTCCAGAAGGCATCGGGATTGGCCGTCAGTTCCGACGCCACATACCAGCTGACAAGGGTGTTTTCGTCGATATAACGACGATAGCCGGTTTCGGGATTGGTGAAGTCAGGGCTGAACAGCGCGTTCTCGAACTGCTGTATATAGTTCTGTATGTAATTAATCTGCCGCTTGTCTATAATCTCATCGTCAGGAGACTTTATAGTAATCTTGAGTCCCATCGAAGTCACGATATAGCACGGTTCCTGCTGTGCGAAACCGTCAATCTCAAGCAGATACCCTCCGGTGATATTGGACTCATCGGTCATGGGGTCTTCCTGCTCCACGATGTCGACACGCTTGGCCCTGACTTCCACCTGATCGGAAATCTGATAGTTGCCGAGATAGCTCCCGTTCAGCACCAGGTCGACAAACTGTGCGGCAGCATTGAAAGGCAGTCCCGCGAGTTCTCCCACATACGATGCGAGAGCATTTCTCATCAGGCTCTTGTCAGCATAGTTGGCGAGCAGTGTCCAGCTCTTGGCCTTGGCGTGCTCCTTGCCTAAGAACTCCTGTTTCTTGTCGAACTTTATCCTGTAGGGTTTCTTAGCCAGTCCCCATGTGGAATTGCCTCGTCCGCGAATACCCATTGCGTCATAATACGTCTCACCGTCGGCATCTACGTATCGTAAATTTGCCCTGATATAATTCTCCTTGCTTGTTATCGGCCTATAATCTTCAGTTTCGATGTAGACCGTAGGCAGATTGGATTGCTGCGTAAAATCTGACGCGGCAACGCAAAGAGATGCTGACGCTAAAAGAAGGATGTTACAAAGGACTCTTAAATATTTCACGGATGATTGGCTTGGGTTAAGATTAAACTACCCTACAAATATAGGGTAAATATCTGATATTTCAACCCATCTGCCACAATATCCGCTCTATTCCAGCATCGCGGCCACCCGTGTGAGGGCGGCGATGAAGCGGTCGGCCTCCTCAAAGGTGTTGTAGACGGCAAACGAAGCCCTGACCGTACCGTCCACGCCGAGGGCCTTCATAAGGGGCTGGGCGCAGTGATGGCCGGTGCGCACCTCCACTCCAAGTTTGTCAAGCAGCATCCCTATGTCATAGTGATGGGCATGACCTACGAGGAAGGATATTATGGCACTCTTGCCGGGAGCGGTACCGAAGATACGCATACCCGGTATGGCGAGCATACGTTCGGTGGTGTATTTCAGCAATTCCTCCTCATGAGCGGCAATATTCTCCAGTCCGATGGAGTCAATGAAGTCAATGGCTTGCGTCAAGGCCGCGATGTCCACGAAGTCGGGGGTTCCGGCCTCGAACTTAAACGGCAGTTCGGCAAAGGTGGTGCCCTCGAAACTTACATGGTCGATCATCTCGCCGCC
>CAZNBC010000128.1:0-4760 GCA_964571125.1 uncultured Bacteroides sp. | reverse complement strand
GCGAAGACAACAAGTGTAATAAACTTTATTCTCATATCATTAAATATTAACTAATCAGGAAGATAGATCGGAGACGGACTACCTACCACGATCTATTGGCGGACATCTTCATTGGAAGTCGCCAACTCCTGGCAACCATAATGCAACAAATTGTGAACCAACCCAAATCTTGAATAATATTGAGCTTCTTATTTTTACCAAAATGTCTTGGACTGACGATAGTCAACCCAAGACAAAATTACTAAAAAAACTTGGAACACAAAAGGTTTTCGTCCTGAAAATCCATAGGGTACAGAGGTGTGGGCATTTAGTCTAATGCCGTGAGCTCATTGAAAACTCGGATTTTCTTGGGAAGCATTATAGCAGCGATAGTAAGGTTGACAAATAATGCTCCCGCAACAAGCCAAAACGTATGAGAGCCAAGTACCCAAAGATTGCCGAGGAATATGGTGAAGAATACAGCAAGGACGACTGTAAAGATAATTTCAGCAATCAGAGTATAGAGTCTGAGAGATAATACCTGTCTCATAACTTCCATGGGAGCGGCGGAAGTGATCTTTATTTTCCCTAAAAAGCGATAGAGAAATACATATACAATAGCTGCCAAAGCCATGAACACTCCGAGAAAACCTTTCATTGCCACAGGAAAGTAAGGTTGGTCAGCTCCACTGATCCAAAGACCAATAAATACTACAGCGAGTATGCCACAATTCAGAAAACTGTCGCGGTATTGTCTGGCTATGCGAGACTTAGCCCAAGTGCAATTCTTGATGTTAAAGTTGATTGAATCACCACTCCTTTTTGCAAGAACATCATCGAGGGTCGACATGCTTTTTTTGAGTTCGTCCAAGTCCATATTACTTAGATTTAGAGATTAGTTTAGTTTTAATTCTGTGAAGCTTGGTTGCCACGTTATTCCTTTCGATGCCGATTATGTCAGCAATTTCCTCGTATGAGTATTCATCGAGCCAAAGCAGGATAATAGCTTTCTCAATCGGGAGAAGCTGATTAATCAATTCGTGTAAGGCAGTCAGTTGTTCCGTTTTGCTGTCGTCTGATTCCGAAGAAATATCAACAACTGATTTCTCAAAGGATTGGGTTTCAACTTTCGGCTTGTAATTGCGGATAGCCATTAAGGCAGAGTTGACAGCAACACGATAGACCCAAGTAGAGAGTTTGCTCGTACCCCGGAACTGGTCCAAACCCAACCAGAGGTTGGTAAGAATCTCCTGACGCAAATCCTCATAAGGAACCTTCGGGGTAGCATAAGCCCAACAGACCTTGTTTATAATACGGGAATGTTCCTTGACGAAAGAGGCGAACTCCCTGCTTGTTTTTGGTGGACTTTCCATTTTCTTGAAGATTTTTGTGACGTTAGGTGCAAAATCAAGCCGAAAAGTTACACTCAACTCAAAAAATCTTTCCTTTAAACTGATACGGCAATGTCAATTGGCTGCAAATATACCACTTATAGGCCCACTGCCCAATACCGAGGGGAAGTTTAATATATTATGTCATTGAAATTTGGTTAGCTGACAAAACTTTGCCATCTTTACAGTGTCAACACATTTATGAATTAAGATGAAGAATTCCCTCAACTATAATTTTCCGTTCAGATGGTACGTGGCCTGCCTTCTCGCAATAGGATGTGCACTGAGTGTATCGTCGCAGACTGTAATCCGGGTGATTGACTCAGAGGACTCGGAGCCTGTTCCCTATGCCACAGTGATGTCGCGTACGGGTGTCATTATAGGACTTACGGATAATGACGGTACAATTTCCATCAGTGATGCTGACCGTTTTCCTGTGACAATAAAGTGCATGGGCTACGACCCTCTGGAATGTGACAAGGCGACTACCACGGCTGCCCTGACCCACAGCGTTTACCCGTTGGGAGAAGTGGTTGTCAGTCCTGCCGAGCGACCGGTCACTCACCTTATATGCTACATACGCGAGTATGTGAGCGGAGAGTCGGGAGCGGACGCCATGATTATGTTCAACGAACACATGGGGGATTTTTTCGTGGGAGACAGTAAGCTGAAAGGCATAAAGACTATGGATTCGCCACGGTTTCTGACCTCACGTCTGCGAACACGCGTTACCAACAGCGAACAAAATCTGGACACCATTTTCGTGCCAAAGTCTCGTAACGAAATGATAGCTTGGGAGCAGTTGATCAGTATCCCGAAGGAGCGCATGGAGTTGAAGGCCGGCACAGTGAATGGCAAGCATGGCATCAAGGAGACCGTGCGGCATGACGGTGACCTCGCCACCATACGTGCCGACTATCTTGCCGACGCAAAGGACCACAGTATGTCGCCATGGTTCTTCAAGGTCATCGGGTTTACGATGGACATTACTGAATTTCAGAGTAGTATGATAGTAAGGCCGTCGGGGACCGACTCATATACCGGAGCCGACATTCTTTCCGCCACATTCTCGTTTGACAGCACCGGCCGCGGCAAGTGGATTAAGAAAGCCTTCCGGACCGATAATCCGGTGCGCATGTACGGCTACTATGAAATCTACCCGGTAGAGATAGAGCATCTGACCATAGAGGAAGCCAAGGAATTGCAGAAAAATCCACCTGAAGTGAGAATGAAAGTCAGCCCGCTTGCCCCCGCACCCGAGTCAGCCGCACAGCTGATGATAGACCGCTGTGGTAAATGATATTCGGATTTTTGCTATCTTTGCGGAACAATATACGGATATAGAAACCAAGACAGACCATCATTATTCACTCGTATGACAACATCGGACATAATCAGATTCTCGTGCATGACGGCATTGTGGCTCCTGTTGGTGTGGATAGTATTGAGCAGCAATCCACTGTCGCTCAGGGTCATCTTCATTGTGGTAGCATCCGGAATAGTGGTATTCGTACCGGTTTACAAGAAATATTTGCGAAACAAGAATGACAACGCACAAGGCAGGAAAAACAGCTGAAGCAATCACCCCCCATCCGCTTGACAGCCGGAAATATCCGTTGCTCAGTAGCATCAGCTCGCCGGCAGATTTGCGCAAGCTGCCGCAGGAGCAGTTGCCACAAGTGTGTGCCGACATACGGCAGTTCCTGATTAATTCGCTCTCCTCCAATCCCGGCCATTTTGCTTCCAGTATGGGAGCCGTGGAACTTACCGTCGCCCTGCACTACGTATTCAACACCCCCTATGACAGAATAGTATGGGATGTGGGCCATCAGGCTTACGGGCATAAACTTCTCACGGGTCGTGCGACGCTGTTTTACTCCAACCGTACGCTCGGCGGCCTCAGCGGCTTCCCCAATCCTCAGGAAAGCGAATACGACACTTTCACCGCGGGACACGCCTCCAACGCCATCTCGGCAGCGCTCGGCATGTCGGTGGCCGCGTCACTGAAGCAGGACGAGCCGCGCCGCAACGTCGTGGCCGTCATCGGTGACGCATCCATAAGCGGAGGTCTGGCATTCGAGGCGCTCAATAATGCCGCCAATCAGCACAACAATCTGCTCATCATACTCAACGACAATGATATGTCCATAGACCACAACGTAGGGTCACTCAACTCCTACCTCGGGCATATCACCACCTCGAAGAGCTACAACACAATACGCTACAATACCTACAATGCCCTGAAGAAAGTTCACCTCATAAGCGAAAGCCGCAGGGGGCAGATACTACGCTTCAACAATAGCCTTAAGTCTCTGCTGTCAAAGGAGCAGAACATTTTCGAAGGTCTCAACATAAGGTATTTCGGGCCGTTTGACGGTCATGACCTGCCGCGCATCATCCGTGTGCTCAACGACATCAAGGATATGGAGGGCCCGCGCATACTCCACCTGCGCACCGTCAAGGGCAAAGGATACGAACCTGCCGAAAAGGACCCTGCCCACTGGCATGCACCGGGTAAGTTTGACCCTGCGACGGGCGACATTATTAAGGACACTCCGGGCAAACCGCCTAAATATCAGGATGTATTTGCCGATGCACTTGTGGGACTGGCCGCAAGTGACAGCCGCATTGTCGGCATTACCGCCGCCATGCCTTCCGGCACCTCGCTCATAAAGATGCAGAAGCGCTACCCCGACCGCACATTCGACGTGGGTATCTCAGAGGGACATGCGGTGACCTTCGCCGGAGGACTGGCAAAGGACGGCATGTTGCCCTACGTGGCCATTTATTCATCGTTCCTGCAGCGCGCCTACGACAATATCATCCATGATGTGGCCATTCAGCGGTTGCCGGTTACGTTCTGCATTGACCGCGCAGGCATCGTAGGCGAGGACGGAGTGACACACCACGGGGTGTATGACATGAGCTATCTGCGCAATATCCCCGGTTTCACCATAGCCTCACCGCGCGATGAACGCTACCTGACCCGACTGATGCTCACCACCCGAAGCGAGGAACGCGAAGGCCCGTTCGCCATCCGCTATCCCCGAGGCAGAGGCGTTTACCCCACCCCTGCTAAAGAGACGCCTCAGCCCCTACCCATCGGTAAAGGCGAGAAACTGACTGATGGTAAAGACGTGGCGCTGCTCAGCATCGGACCGATAGCGACTGAAGCCATGCAGGCTATTGAGCTGGCCAAGAAGGAGGGTATAGACGTAGGCCACTATGACATGATATTCCTCAAGCCTATAGATGAAGAAATTCTGAGGGAAGTGGCCGAAAGCGGACGCCCGATAGTGACCGTAGAGGACGGTACGGTAAACGGCGGCCTTGGAACCACCGTTCTGGAATGGCTATCGGCCAACGGCTACACCAACAAGGTGGTGCGCG
>CAZNBC010000127.1:4282-4813 GCA_964571125.1 uncultured Bacteroides sp. | reverse complement strand
GATGGTGCATGTCCTCGGGGGTTCTTTCATATATATTGCCGAAAGAATCCTTAAGGGCATATTTGCTAACCCATACTCGGGCGGCGAGTTCGTCACCGTCAAAGTATTTCAGTGTGCCGGCATAGGCATCGTCGTATGTAAAAACGGTATGATTGTCAGTAGACATTGCTGAATGTGATAAGGTTATTCTTTGCAAAATTCCTAATTATTCTCCGTTTTACCAAACTTTGGCCCATCCTATTCCTGAAAAATTTTTTAACTTTGATGCGAAGAAATCACCTAACCTATGATTACTGACGATATTATACAGTTTGCCCGAAACCGACGCACCATACGTAAATATTCCTCACGTGAAGTTAGCGAGTCACTGCTCCGTGAGCTTCTTGAGGCTGCGACTCATGCTCCGACCACCGGTAACATGCAGCTTTACTCCGTGATTGTAACCCGTACTCACGAGGGAAAGGCTGCTCTTGCCCCCGCGCATTTCAATCAGCCCGCAGTGCTCGGATGTGATACAGTGCTTACGTTCTG
>CAZNBC010000127.1:0-4272 GCA_964571125.1 uncultured Bacteroides sp. | reverse complement strand
GCTTCGTCCGCTGGTGTGATATAAATAATGCTTCACACGGATATGATAATTTTCAGGCTCTTTCGTGGGCTATACTTGACGCAACAATAGTAGCACAGCAGTTTGTAACCCTCGCCGAGTCAAAGGGATTGGGTACGTGTTATTTGGGAACGACCACCTATAATGCGCCGGAAATAGCCGAAGTGCTGCACCTTCCCACGCTCGTAGTGCCCGTGGTTACTGTTACCGTAGGCTGGCCGGAGGAGAAGCCGGAAGACAGCGGCCGTCTGCCATTGGATGCAGTGGTGTATGATGAGGCTTATCCCTCATATACCGATACCGAGATTGCTGAGCTTTTCCGCGAAAAGGAGGAGCGAGCTGACAGCCGTAAATTCGTGGAGGAGAATGGCAAGGAAAATCTTGCTCAGGTATTTACTGATGTGAGATACACCCGCGATGCGAATGAACTGTTCTCGCGTAAGTTTCTGGACTTCATAGAACGTCAGGGCTTCAAGCTCGGATAGCGTTATGGCGGGACACAACAACCTCGGCAAGTGGGGTGAGGAAATAGCGTATGAGTATTTTGTCAAGAAGGGCTACGGAGTTATAGGACGCAATGTGCGAGTGGGACGTAGCAGCAATGAACTTGACCTTATATGCACAAAGGGTACACGCATTATATTCATTGAGGTAAAGACACGTACCTCCGATGCAATAGACCCTCTTCTCTCCATCACTCCCGAGAAAGAGAGGCGCATAATCCGTGCCGCAGAGTCATACCTCCGCCAGACGCATACCATGCTTGACCCTCAGTTTGACCTCCTGATTGTGGTAGGAGACCCTACCTCAGGTTACCGCATAGAGCATCACGAGGATGTGTTCCGTCCCCCGCTACATTCAAGTGGCTCAAGATGGTGAACATATTGTTTGTTTAGAATATTAAAGCGTAATGAAATGAGACTTGACGGTAGGCGAAACAGTCGAAATGTTATAGACCGTCGCGGTAGTTCCGGTGGCATGATGCGACGTTTAGGATTCCGTGGCGGAATCGTAGGTGTAATTGTCGTGGCTGCAGCGACTCTGTTGGGTGGTGGTAGCTTGACAGATGTATTCAGTAACATTATGTCGCAGGGAGGTCTGGACGGACTTACAGAAATGATATCACCCGACTATGTTCCTGATGCAGAAGATGAGCGCCTGGCTGATTTGTCATCCAAGGTTCTGGCCGGAACCGAGGATGTGTGGACCGAAGTATTCCGCGAGCAGGGTTGGGGCGAGTATGAACCTCCAAAGATGGTACTTTATACGGGTTCGGTGCAGTCAGGCTGCGGCCAAGCCTCATCGCAAATCGGCCCGTTTTATTGCTCGGCTGACGAGACTGTCTATATAGATCTGTCATTCTTCAAGGATATGCAGCGGACTATCGGCGCCGGTGGTGACTTTACTTACGCCTATGTCATTGCGCACGAAGTAGGTCACCATGTGCAGCATCTTCTTGGTACACTGGACAAGGCCCACGCTGCCATGTCCCGATTACCTGAGACTCAGGCTAACAAAATCAGTGTGCGTCTGGAGCTTCAGGCAGATTATTATGCCGGTGTCTGGGCTAACAGAGATAACCGTATGTTCTCATCCATCGAACCCGGTGATATTGAAAAAGCTGTCAATGCCGCCTCGAAAATTGGTGACGACTATCTGCAGCAGAAAGCGAACGGTGTGGTAGTGCCGGAGTCTTTTAATCACGGACGTTCGTCGCAGCGTGTCAAATGGTTGACTAAGGGTGTGGAAAGTGGCAATCCGTTGGATGGTGATACTTTTTCACCGCTCTATACTAACCTTTGACAGGATATAATCAATGAACAAGAAGTCGGATTGAGTTGTATAACAATATATGACTCTATTCAACTTCATGTTATGATTTCTTCTTCATTGTTAAATCTTATACTTGTAGGTACCACTACTACCCCGCTGGATGTCAGCCGGTTCGTGTCCTCAAAAGACGGACTGTCCTTTGAGGTCGCGCAGTTGATAATGCGTGTTGTCAACTGGTTTTTAGGGCTTGTCGGACTTGACGATAATCAGACCCTTATTACGGTATGCTACGCTACCGTGGTGCTTATCGTGTCCATGGCCATCGGATATGTGGCCAAGTGGATAATCTTCGCCGTTTCACGAGAAATAGCGAAACGATGGAGTTCAGACATGTATCATTGCCTGGTAGACCACAGTTTTTTTCATAAGGTATGCCGCATGATACCGGCACTGGTGTTCCTCATCCTTATTGAGGTTACCCTTTCGAGTCACGACATTTTAGCTTCATGGCTTACTAAAATCACACTGATATATGTGGTTTACGTCACCTCATTGGCTCTGTGCGCATTGGTTATGTCGGTATGGCAGCATGTCGACCGTCAGGAGAATAAGCGTAAGCTCCCGCTGAAAGGGCTGGCACAGCTTGCCAAAGGTATTGTATGGATTGTGGCAATCATATTCATTGTGGCAATTCTCGTGGACAAGTCGCCCGGTGCGCTTTTAGCCGGACTCGGTGCATTTGCCGCAGTACTTATGCTGGTGTTCAAGGACAGTATACTCGGACTGGTAGCCGGAGTGCAGTTGTCGGAGAATGACAGCCTGCATGTAGGTGACTGGATTAAGGTCAGCGGTACTGACGCCAACGGTACTGTCGAGGAGGTGACCCTTACCTCAATTAAGGTGCAGAACTGGGATAAGACCACGACATCGCTTCCCCCCTACAGCCTTATCAGCGGTAGCTTCACCAATTATCGATCCATGTCATCAAGCAATACACGACGTATCTGCCGCAGCTATATGATTGATGCCGACAGTGTGCTGCCCACAACTCCCGAGATGCTTGAAAATATACGTAAGGTGCCTTTTATGGATGAGTATATCACCAAAAAACTTGCCCAAAAAGCTGCCGGAAAGGTTGCTAACGTCAATAATCCCGATGGCTTGGTTGACGGCACTATTGACACTAACCTCGGACTGTTCAGAGCCTATATGCGTATGTGGCTTGATGCCAATCCCCATATCTCGCATGAAGACACATGCTTCGTGTCAACTCTTGAGCAGACTCCTACCGGTATACCTTTCCAGATATATTGCTTCACTTCGACATCAGAATGGTTGCCCTATGAGGCTATCATGGACACTGTCTTCGAGCAAGTGGCCGCCATGCTGCGTTTCTTCCAGCTCTATACCTTTGAGAATCCTTCGGGCCGTGACACTGTCATTGACGGTTACCTCAGCCCCGGCGGTGACATCGACCAGGTATACGGGGTGCCCTATCCCTTCTTCCAGAGCCCTGATGCTCCTGACAGCCCGGCGTCAACACGTGTCGGCACACGGCATCCTACCAAGATTGCGTCCTCGCCCGATGCTCCCGCTTCTTCGGCTAATCAATCCGCCGCCCCGAATCCTACAGCTTCAAGCAATTCGGCCACTACATAAGTGCTGCCGCCTACATAGATTAATTCGCCCTGGTGCCACTGCGTCAGGGCTTTTTCGTATGCCTTGGCGATATTCTCCTCAACCTCCCATTTCAGGCCGGCCTCGGTAGCAGCCTCTATCACTCGGCCTATATCCATGGCTCGGGGAATTGACGGCGCTGTCAATATCAGGCGGCAGTCATTAATCTCCGCAATGAGGTGCATTATGCTCCTGACATCCTTGTCGCCGACAAATCCGATAACAAGACATTTCGGGCCGGGGAATTCATTGAGCTGACGCACGATATGATGCCATCCACCTTCATTGTGGCCGGTGTCACATACGGCAAGGGGCTTTTCGCTCAATTTCATCCAGCGTCCCATAAGGCCCGTGAGTGAGCAAACATGTGCGAATCCTTCTCTGACGGCTTCCGGAGTTATCTTATAGCCCAGGCCTTCCAGTTGTTCAAGGGCCGTGAGGATGGTTGACGTGTTACGACGCTGACACTCGCCTGACAGCTCACCCGTTATATCGCCGTAATGCGTTCCTTTATAGGAGATGCCTCCAAAGGCATCCATACGGTTGGCCTCCTTGTATTTCGGAGCATCCTCAGCAAATATTATAGGGGCCTGCATCCGTTCGGCAAAGCTGCGGAATACAGGGGTCGTCTCATCGTCCGATTCCCCGATCACTACCGGTACTCCCCTCTTTATTATGCCGGCTTTCTCGGCTGCTATGGTTGCTCTTGTATCGCCGAGAAGGTCGGTATGGTCAAGCGAGATATTGGTGATGACGCTTAACCGTGGAGTGACGATATTGGTACTGTCAAGTCGGCCTCCAAGC
>CAZNBC010000126.1:0-4816 GCA_964571125.1 uncultured Bacteroides sp. | reverse complement strand
TATATAATATAGGGCCATGCCATAATGTGACATGACCCCATTAAAAGTTATTCTATTAGTTTTTTAGGCTCTTACTTAGTCTACCTGGATGACGAGCAGATTGCTTGTTTCCCAGAAACGCTTCACATTAGTGATGCGCAGGATAGCCTGATCACCTTCCTTCACAATCTCGTAAGTACCCTCGGGTTGCTGAGTGAGCACTTTGCCCTTCTTGGCATGGAGAGGAATGGTGGTGAGGGTGCGGATATCGCCACGGGTGAAGTAGTTGCGATCGAAATCGCCCTGGAGAACCTTAGTCTTGCGGAGGAAACCGCCGCCTTCGATTATATCATGATTCTTAAGTTCGTTCTTAGTGCCGATAACATAGTAGCAGGCATTGAGGTCATTGGTGAGGTTTGATACCTCTTCCTGAGCTGCGGCTCTCTGCTCCTTCTCAAAAGTCACGTCGCGGTTAAGTGAATCAACGGCCTGGTTAAGAGAGGTAATCTGTATGTTGGCGGCAGCAAGCTGATTGTGGAGTGTAGCAATCTCCGTCTCCTGCTCGGCTATCTGAGACTTAAGATTCTCAACAGTCTTGAGAAGAGTAGCATTCTGTCCGTTGCTCTTCTTCAGCTTGGCTTCGAGCTGAGCCAAACGTTCGCGTCGCTGCTGAAGGCTCTGCTGAATAGCCACCATATCGTTGCGAATCTGCTCCTTACGGTTGGGGTTCTCACCATTAAGTCCGGCGGGAGTGGCAAGAATATGTTCGAGATCCTTAATCTGGTTCATGCCATCAGTGATGTCATTGACCAGCACAAGCAGACTGTCCTGAGTGGCGAGGGCCTCACGAAGGTCACCGGAGAGCTGAGAATTTTCTGACTCAAGCTGCTGAGTTCTCTCCTTGTTTCCGCAAGCGGTACCGATAACTGCGAGCACCACAGCTGCTGATAATGCCAATTTCTTCATCTTCGAAAATTTTGGGGTTTGAAGTAAAAAGTCAGTCACATTCATCACCTTCATCAGAAGAAGACTCCTCGGCTGACCGATATTTATTTTTATGACTCAGATGGCGTTTGACGTCCTCTTTGCCTCTAACGACAATAACAATCTCACCCTTGGGATTGTTCTCACGGAAGTAAGAAATAATTTCATCAAGGGTGCCGCGCACAGTAGTGTCGTGAAGTTTTGAAATCTCGCGGGATACGGATGCCTCACGATCACCGCCACAAACCTCGGCAAGCTGTTCGAGAGTCTTGACCAACCGCAGCGGCGACTCATATATAATAGTGGTTCGAGAGTCCTCGGCAATTTCGCTCAGGCGGGTAGCTCTCCCCTTTTTCTGAGGCAGGAATCCTTCAAAGCAGAAACGCTCGCACGGGAGACCGGAATTGACCAAAGCCGGCACGAAGGCTGTCGGCCCGGGGAGGGTAACAACCCTCACCCCTCTTCTGCGGCACTCACGGCTGAGCATGAATCCAGGGTCGGAGATACCCGGCGTGCCGGCATCACTTACCAGCGCGACATTCTCTCCGGCCTCAATCCTGTCGACAATAGGCCCCACGGAAGTATGCTCATTGAATTTATGATGACTCATCATGGGGGTCGTGATTCCGAAGTGTTTCATGAGCACACCGGAAGTGCGGGTATCCTCGGCGAGTATCAGCGAGCACTCATTGAGCACCCTTATGGCGCGGGGTGACATATCTTCGAGATTCCCTACGGGAGTAGGCACCATGTAGAGTATTCCGCTCATATACAGGCTTCTTATCTCTTATCAAAATAATCCTTAATGATGGTCATGAAGTCGGCCACTTCATCACTCTCGGAGTCCCAGCAGAGGTCGTTGTAGAGGTAGTCCTCGGCCTCTTCATACGAAGACATGGCACTGAGCACATTGAGGGTATCGACAAAGTCGGCCTCACTGTTGGCAAACAGCTCTCTCCTGAAACGGAACTTATCATTGATAGTGAAGACAGGAAGTGAGACCTCAGAGGGTGCTTCAACCACAGGGGAAGTTACAGGGGCTGTATCTTCTATGACGGTTTCGGATACTACCGGAGTATCAATAACAGGCTCGTCAACGACCGTAATCTCAGGCAGTTCGGGAGCGGCGGGAACTTCGTGGAGTTCGGGAAGCTCCTGCACTTCAGGAGCTTCAAGGGCTTCAGGGGCTTCGGACACAACTGTAGCTTCAGAGCCGAGAATACCCTGATAAAGCGCCTTGACTTTAGTTTCAAGGAGGGATTTAACCTCGTTGACCCCCTCATCGTCACGTCGCTGCAGGAGGGATAGGAGACCCTCTATTTCGAAGGTCAGGTTAAGCATGGATTCGTACTGATTCATCATGCCACAAAATTAGGGTAAAATTTTCAAAACGATATCCTCAATCCAATTTTTAAGCGCACTTCGGGAGCAATTAAAGCCGTTGACCATTATGACAACGACATGCGAGGGGCTGCCATCGCCATCAAGCAGATAGCCGCTCAAAGTCCTGACGCCATTGACAGTACCTGTTTTCATGGCGAGCCGTCCTTCGAGCCTCGTACCTTTAAACGCGCTCTTCATCGTGCCCTCCATACCGGCTTTCGGGAAGAGGCTTATATAGTTATCGGATAGAGCATTATCTTGCGCCATTATGAAATTGATGTCAGCGAGAAAATATGGCGTGATACGGTTGTTGCGCGACAGTCCGCTGCCATCCTCAATGATTATCCCTTCGGTGTCTACGGTCTTTGACTGCCAGTAGGCCATCTCCTTATCCAGAGCGTCCTTACGGGAACCGTCGGGGGCGAGAAATCTCAACATTCCCTCGGCCATGAGGTTATCGCTGCGGTACATCAGGCTGCGCGCTATCTCAATCAGAGAGGGTGAGAGATGTAAATAAACCAAGGTCTCTTCCTCTACATTTTTCTTCGATGCAGATTGATTAGAGGTAGAATTCATGACGGTAATCCCCCGCTCTTTAAGAGCCTCGGCCACAGCCGCCTCCATAGAGGAGTAAGGGGTGGGATTCGCTATCTTCAATTTAGCGCCTCTTTTCGGAATCCTACCCGCAAGCTTCACAACTGAGGAGTTGCGTTCACGGTCGGCGCGGATTTTGCCTTTTCTGCTTCCTGAAAGAAATTTAATAGCCGGTGTGGATGGCTCCGTAGCCCTTGACGGGACCTGTACGTTCACAACCTTGTCGGCATAGTTGGCCGACAGGTGGGATGTGCCATAGGGATGAACGACATCGGTATCAAGCCATCCGCCGGGGATATTCTCCGAGAGGCTCTGTTTCTCGACAACCTTAATACGTCCGGTGACAACAGTAATGCCGAGGTCAAAGAGACTTGAGGCTATACTATCGGCAAATCCGTGATATTCAGGAAAATGAGATGACTCAACAGTAGGGTCGCCCGTAGTACGGATCTCAATATCACCATTAAGAGTGCTTCCCGAGATAGTGCCGACAGCCACTATCTCAGTGCCAAAACGTTCCTGCGGGTCATGAAGGGAGAGCACCGTAGCCATAGTGACGGACTTAGTGACACTCGCCGGAATCATGGGCAGATCACCGTTGATGTCGGCAAGTACCTCGCCGGTGCGGATATCCTCGATGTACAACCCTACCCGGGCTCCCTGCACGCAAGGGTCTTCAAGGGCGGCATGAATCACACTGTCGCGCCAGGCAGTATCGTAGCCCTCGACGAGCAGGTCGGATATGGCGAGTTCGGGGGTAGCAAAAGCCGGAAGGAGGCCGGCGAAAACCGCAAGGAGCATCATCAGCAAACGCCATGATATATGAGATATATGAACCAAAGGCATCAGAAAATTCTCTTTCATAAGAACGAAGGTACGAATTTTTTTAGTAATTTCGCACTCTTGACCGACAACTGATTTTTGTCAGTCAGAATATTATGGTTAGTAAAACTCGCGAAAAACTTATAGAGGTCGCCCGTCAGCTCTTTGTCCACAAAGGCATTGAGAATACAACGATGAACGACATTGCCGCTGCCTCCGACAAGGGGCGCAGGACTATCTATACTTATTTCAAGAATAAGCGCGATATATACAATGCCGTAATTGAGCACGAGAGCGAGACCATGCTCGAATCGCTGCGCGAGGTTGCCAACTCTTCCCTGCCGCCTAAGGAAAAAATCAGAAGGTACATGGAGGTGAGGTTTGAAATGTATGCCGAGAACGCTCCCAAGCGTGACTCACTGCGTTTCCTCTTGGGGCGCGACGTACGACGAGTACATAGGGTGCGCAAACTCGCACTGGGCAAGGAACTGCACCTATTTCAGCAGGTGATTCAGGAGGGTGTGGACCAGGGGGTGTTTGACCCTCAGCAGGCCCTACGACTGCCGACAGTAGGAGTGATGGTGGTCAACGGACTGGACTTCTTCAACCTCCACGACAACTACAGCGAGCTCGGAATCACGGCCAAACACGCACGCTCAATAATCATTGATTTCGCACTCGAGGCGCTGACCATCAAACCTAAAAACATAATTCAGGAAGCATAAGACCAACGACAGCTTCCACATAAACCATAAAAATATGAAACTACTTGAAGGAAAGACAGCCCTTATCACCGGCGCCGCCCGCGGCATCGGCAAGGCTCTTGCACTGAAATTTGCTTCAGAGGGAGCAAACGTAGCATTCACCGATCTTGTGATTGACGAAAACGGCAAAGCTACCGAAGAGGAGATTGCCGCTTATGGCATAAAGGCCAAAGGATATGCGTCAAACGCCGCCAACTTTGAGGACACAGCCAAGGTTGTGGACCAGGTTAAAGCCGACTTCGGCTCGATTGACATCCTTGTCAACAATGCCGGTATAACCAAGGACGGCC
>CAZNBC010000125.1:0-4882 GCA_964571125.1 uncultured Bacteroides sp. | reverse complement strand
GTGCGCACGCCTCCGATGTGGAGGGGGCCTGTGGGGGAGGGAGCGAATCTTACTCTTACTTTACGTTCCATAAATTTAGTCGTATATGCGTTATTTTGATATTGTCTGAATGATAGTTTTTCGCCCGCAAAGATAGTAATTTTTTACCTATCTGCGAGGCTCTGTCGAGAGCATCGGCAGTATTAAGTCATGTATAGCGGGCGAGCCGCACAGCAGCGACACATTGCGGTCATTACGGAAACGGGTGCATCGTCCTCCGGCCTCATTTACTACCAGGGTCGAAGCGCATACGTCCCACTCGTGGAGGTTCAGCTCCCAGTAGGCGTTGAGGAATCCTGCGCCCACATAGCACATGTCCACCGAAGCGGCACCGAGCCTGCGCATACCCCTGACATGAGGAAGCACGGCAGCCACATTGTCAAGATTGTTATCGGGGTTCCTGTCCTTATCCACGGGGAAACCCGTTGTCACTACCGCATGAGCCAGGTTGTCATCCGGGGACACATGTATCCGCTTGCCGTTGAGATACGCCCCGCCTCCCCCGACAGCATGAAATAGCTCGTCGGTAAAGGGCATGTAGACCACTCCTATCACAGTCTCGCCACGACACTCTATGCCTATGCTTATGGCCCAGAAAGGCAATCCGACAGAGAAATTGGTAGTACCGTCTATCGGGTCAATGACCCAACGCCACGGCGCTTCTCCCCCGCTCTCGCCCGATTCCTCGGAGAGTATGGCATGGTCGGGATAATTCGCCGCTATGAACTCCTTTATTACCGCCTCGCTGGCCTTGTCGGCGGCGGTCACTATGTCGCTCTCGCCCGACTTGATATGTATATCCAGTTGGCGCCCTCCGCGAAAATAGCTTAATGCCACCGTACCGGCACGTCGGGCGCAGTCAATGGCGTCAATCAGCAGATTATCAACATCCGCATGTATCATGTCATCATGTAATGTGTTATCCATAATGGTAGAACAATCGGGGCCATGTCATGTTCTGACACAGCCCCGTCGGGAAATATGCGTTTGGTTACAGGGAGGGCGACTTACTTGTCTGATGTCTGTTCGATGGGCACCTGACGACGGAACTCCTCCTTGAATGAGATGAGGGTCTCGGTACGGCCACCCTGAATGGGCTGGATCTTGTCGTGGATGATGTGGAGCAAGTGGTCATTGTTGTGAGCGAAAAGCTTCACGAACAGGTCATACTTGCCGGTAGTGGTGTGGCACTCAACGACTTCAGGTATGCTCTTAAGCTCGCTAACCACACGGTCGCTCTGGGCGGGATCATTGAGGATGAAGCCGATGTATGCACAGGTGTCATAACCCACGGCGGCAGGGCTGATATATGATTCAAAACCTTCAATAATACCTGACTGAAGGAGCTTCTGAGTGCGCTGGTGGATAGCGGCACCTGAAACATTACATTCTCTTGCGATTTCGAGGAAGGGTTTACGAGCGTTCAGAGACAGACGCTGAAGTATCTTGCAGTCAAGACTATCAAATTGAGTACGAGCCATAGAATTTTAAATTTAAAGTATTATAAACTGTCCGATCAGGACACTGTTACAACCGCAAAGTTAGTAAAAATTTCTTGCAAGCGCTATGTTTTCACTTTTTTTTTCCAATTTTTTTAGCTGATAATTTCGCACACCCCTCCCCAAACACCCACCCTCAAATAATTCGTAACCGTTTTTCATTCTGACAGGTCAAATCCGGCATTTCCCGGAAGTCACCTCCTGAGTTCCACACCCCGCCGTGGAGTGCCGGAGGCACGAGATGGTGGTTAACCGGGTACGACCGCAGGGAGTGCCCGGGAGTGGTGACATTATCCGTTGAGTCGCGGAGCGACGGCGTTGTGTAATTATCTGTGTAATTATCTGTGTAATTATCTGTTTCGTGCCTCCGGCACTCCGCATGGAAAGCACTGTAGCCGTATTATGGTTGAATAGTTACGGGGGAGGGGAAAAAGTTGAAAAATATTTTTAGAACTATTTTATATTTCAATTTTTTATCCATACATTTGCAACAAGAAGATTTTTACCCCCCCCCGACCGTAAATACAATGCGTTTTAAAGCGCAGTACCATCATCAACTCACCATTTCCAATCTCCAAAACCAATCGTTATGAATAAGAACTGCATCATGAAGAGAATTTTATTATTTCTGACTGCCATTCTTTTGGGACTTGGTTTGCCGGTCAGAGCAGAAGAAAAAGACGACCACTATCTCACAGTGGATGGCATGGTTTTCGGTTGCTTTAAAGACCCTGCGGGCCGGGCGGATCAGAATTATGCTCAGGTTCTTCACGGCCATGAGGCCGAAGGAGCCATATTTATTCCGGACTCGGTATATCTTAACTCGGTATATCTTAATGGAGCATCCTATGCTGTATGGTATATTACAGGCGGTGCGTTCAAGAACAATGATAGAATCACGAGAGTTGAAATCTCAAATACAGTAACGGATATTGAAGAGGGTGCCTTTAGACAGTGTAGCAATCTTAAAACCGTAATCCTCCCTTCAAAACCGCATTGCTCTGAGCAGAGTATTTTTCAAGAGTGCCACTTGGATACGATGACGACATACCAGCCTATTCTCGGGGTAGAACTCTCAGATTGTACTATCAAGAACCTGTATACTCATACCGGGGACACCGCTTACTTAGGTTGCTGCGCAAATAAAGTCGGCAAATGTTTCTTAGGCGATATCAAGCACCTTATTATTGACTGTGACCCATTTGGGCAGTATTGTTTTATCCACCCTGAAATAACGAGCTACCCGAGCTACTACAGCGTCGAGGCCGTGACCGTAGATGCTGTTGAGCCTCCCACCATTGAGAAGCAACGCCATTCCCACCCTGAGAACATGAAGCTTTGCTGGACGGTGCTTTTTGTGCCGGATGGAAGCGAGGATAAATACCGCGAAGCCGAGTTCTGGAAGGACTTCTACTGCATCAAACCCATGTCGGAGATGAATCGCTATGACGAATTTGTCGCCGAGGCTAACGATAAATTCAGCAAGTGGGCGACGGAGCAACTGGCCGGTGTGGAAAACCTTACGCAGGATGTGAATGAATGTGCTGTAGAAGGGGACCAACTGAGGTTTAACCACACGGCACAGGTTGAGATGTGTGACATCTCCGGACGTGTGATTCTGCGTGGCACATATAATCAAGGTGAGTCACTGCAACTGCCTAAAGGAGTCAGCATCGTGACGGTCAACGGCAATCGCTTCAAAGTAGCCGTAAAGTAGAATACCCAGAGCGGACAACCGCAGGAAGTCAGACAAAATCAATCTTATAATCCGCGCCCGAAGATATCCGTGGTTTTAAAACGGCTGTCTTCGGGCGCTCCATTTACCAACGCCCATTGTTGCCATTGGTCATTAAGTCGAAAAAAGAGCGGTAATTAACACTCAGGGGATGGATTATTTGCTATATTTGCACAAATAACATCTTATTACTCCACAGGGCCTCTTCATCGCTCCCCTGTTTACTCTCACCCAACTCCACTCCTATGGCGAAACAGCACGAGGTCAATCTCTCACAGGTAGCCAACCTTGAGAAGTACGCCACTCAATACAGCAGTCTCGAAGACGCTTACATATTTTCACATCTCACCTCCGAAAGCCGGTTTGACATGCTTACCCGTGGCCCGATAAGGGTCAAGGGACTGACAATTCTGCTCTGTCTGTCGGGCGCCATAGACATCACGGTCAATCTTGATGAGATATGTGTCACCGAGGGGTCACTCATGGCTGTAGGTGCCGACAGTCTCATGCACGTGCGCCAGATCGACTGGTCGACACTTGACGCATATCTGTTTGTGATTTCACCCGAATTTATCCGCGATATCAACCTTGACGTCAATCTGCTGAACCGTATCCGTGTGTCGCCTCCGCGCACTCCGCTGATGAAACTGGATATGCAGGAAATGGGGCTGCTGAAGCTGTATTTCGACCTCATCCACTACAATACGAAGGCTAACTCGGAGACGCTGTACGTGCGCAGCATATCGCGTTGTCTCATCGCGGCAGCCGTCTATCAGGTGATGCAGTTCGTGGTGCGCCACATTGACTCCACCGAGCTTGACCGCACCGTAAGCCGCCGCTCCAACTATGTGAGCGACTTCATGCAGCTGGTCTACACCCATCATTGCCGCGAGCGCTCGGTGGCTTTCTATGCCTCCAAGCTGTTCATATCGCCCAAATACCTCTCCATGATTATCAAGGAGGCCACAGGCCGTTCGGCCACGGAGTGGATTGACGCCTATGTACTTCTGGAAGCAAAAAATCTGCTGCGCTTCTCGGGAAAGAACGTGCAGCAGATTGCGTATGAACTTAATTTCTCCAATCAGTCCTCTTTCGGCAAATACTTCAAGCATCTGACGGGCATGTCGCCAACGCAGTTCCAGAAGTCATGAGCGGAGAACTATTGAGTATATCTTAAGCGAGGCTTACTTGCCTACCTGTCGGGCGGCGCCTGACAGCAATGTGACAGTGGTAGAGTCGGCGGTCATAACCGAGAAGAGCCCCTGAGGCTCCTGAGCGGGGTCGCCCATATAGTCGTCACCGGCCTGCCATTCGTCATGCTCGGGCACAGCCTGTCCGCCCCAGGCCCACACGTTGACACCCTGTATGGTGGCCGAGTCGGTAAGGTGGCTCAGCAGATGGGTGAAATAGCGGTCGCGCATGGTTATGCCGGCATCAATCTTGGTTGACCATCCGTCGCGCGGATAGCCGAATTCCTCTATCACGAGAGGACGGCCGTAGGGAGCGATGCTGTCGACATGCATACGTATGTATTCGTCGGTCTCGGCTATGGAATTGGCCAGCGCATCCTCTTCGGTGCGGTTGCGGGTCCATCCCCAGTTGGAGGGCC
>CAZNBC010000124.1:0-4919 GCA_964571125.1 uncultured Bacteroides sp. | reverse complement strand
GATGACCATACCACGCGAATGTCATGAATATATTGGAAACGACAAGCAGCAGGATAGTATAGAAAACAGCCATTTTACACTAATTATATAATATATGTCTACACGACCCACAATCACACACCAACTCTCTACGCCATCACACGAGCGATTTAGGCTTTGACGCCTGAAATGCCTTTAGATATTGAGGAGTCGAGTAGGCCAAATCCAAGAAGTTACGGTCACGATACGCCCTCTCGGACAGCGCAAGCATATCCACCGCCAGGGGCACCACGTCAGGGATGTGGCGGAATTTCGTCCCGCTCAGCAACCCCACGGCCTTATCGCTGCCGTCGCCAAAGAAGCACACCTCCGAGGCCTCGTCAATGCGAGCCTTAAGGTCAACCCCCTCGCGCGTCTGCATATCGAGAATCCCGGCCAACGGCTTCTCCTCATCAAAGATAAGCGGAGCGGGCTGACACACCGCCTCGAGCGAAAAATCATATATGGCGGTAAACACCTCCATGCGCCGCGCATCCATCATGGGCATCTGCAACGACTCAAAATCCGGGTCATGATTAAACATCACGTTTACGGCCATGATTTCAAGCGTCGACACCCCTATGAGAGGCACATCGAGCGCATACGCCAGGCCCTTCGCCTCCGACAGGCCTATACGCAGTCCCGTATAGCTACCCGGCCCGATGGACACAGCCACCGCCTCCAGCTTCATCTCATGCTCTGCCAGATGGTCAAGACACCGCTTTATGAAATCGCTGAGCACTGCCGCATGATTCTGTTGCGCAAATTCCTCAAAATGGCACAGCACCATACCCTCAGCCGTGAGGGCCACGGAACAAGCCTTGGACGAAGTCTCAATATTTAATATTACAGCCATGAATCAAATGTATATTAAGCCGCGAAATGGCGGTTATTGTCCTACGGTGCCTATCTCGCGCACGGCACCTGTCACGGGTGAAAACACAGCATACGCCGGAGCCTTCTTGTCAGTAAAAAGCCCAGGGTCAAGACCGAAGACCACGCCATACTGCGCCACCTCCATATCATCGTCAAAATACACCGTTCCCATGGAACCGATGCTCACGCGCGCCATACCGGGCACCCTGTAGGCCAGGCCGCCCTTGGGGAAGCGCTTCACCTCACCCTTCTCGTTGACAGGCAATTCGCCCCGCGCAACTACATCGATATCCACCTCTATCGGGTCGCCCGAGAGGTCATCGGCATCCACTATGCCGTCCAATACCGACAGACGCGCAAAAACTATCGAAGCGCCCACCGAATCAGGGGTGATGGAGAACGTCTGCACGTCCGATGACTTCTGCACCGTACCCACAAACATGGCCGTCAATGCCTCCTCCTGACGCGAAAGATTGTCCAGCGCGAGCTGCATAGCCTTGCCGTCGCCCGGCATATTCTCAGCCTGGCCGGCAATGATGTCGTTGCGGGTCTGCCTCAACTCAAATATGCGCTGAGCCGCCAGTTCGGCACGCTTGGCCGTCGACTGGCTCTTGAGCATCTCCTCCGTCATAGCCTCACGCGCCACAGGCTGCTGCAGTATCGTGGGCTGCGGAGCCACCGCCTGAGGCAGCGCCACCGACGGCACGGCAAGCATCTTATCCGTATTTATCGACAGAGGCATCCCATTGGCGTCCACCATAATATAAGGTGTGGAGCCCGACTTAAACTGCACCAGATAGCGCTCATTCTCGTTGGCCACGCCCCTTGCGTAAGCCTTGGCCGACACGAGCTTCCACGACGTCGACTGATGCGTGATGGGTGTAAGCCCCAGATACTTTCCTGCATATTTATAAAACTCGCCCGGAGTCTCCACCGTCTTCTCAGCCTCCACGGTCACATCTATGACCGTCACCGGAAGCGAGTAAATAAGTCCATATTCATTCACCTTACCGGCACTCAGCTTCTGAGTAGTCTGCGCATACCCCGCGGTCGAAGCCACGGCCAGCATCCCGGCAAGCATCAAAGTCTTAATCTTCATACGCTTCATCATATACTTCCTTCTCTCTATATATATTATTGCGTCTGTAGTTTCACAATTACTTCTTCATTATATGCTTTATGGCCCGCCCGATATTATCCGCAATATCCGAAGCAGTCACCCCATACTCTCCCTGCACCTCCGCGGCGAGTTCACCGGCCAGACCGTGGATATATGCGCCCACCAGCGAAGCCACCTCAGGCTTATACCCCTGGGCCATCAGCCCCACGATGACGCCGGTCAGCACATCGCCCGCTCCGGGAGTAGCCATAGCCGCCGAGCCCGAACCATTGAAGCACACCTTGCCGTCCGGTCGCACCAAAGCCGAGTACCGCCCCTTAAGCAGTATGAGTATATTATATTTGCGTGACACCTCCAGCGCCTTAAGCAGACGTGCCTCCGCCGAAGGACTCACATCGAATATGCGGTCAAACTCTCCGGCATGTGGAGTAAGCACCGACAGCACCGGCAGATGGTCAAGCAGATGGCGTCGTGTAGCCAATATATTCAGCGCGTCGGCATCCACCACTATAGGCCTGCGCGTATGCTTCAGATACTCCTCGAAGGCATCCTGAGTCGGCTCATGCGTACCTATGCCCGGGCCCACACCCTCGGCAGTAAACTCATGGCGCGGCAGCATCCTTGACACCACCAGGTCATTGGCGTCGGGGTCAAACATTGCCTCCGGCACCGCGGTCTGCAAAGCGAAAAATCCGCTCTTGGCCGAATGTACCGTCACCTTACCCGCTCCGGCACGCACCGCCCCCCTGGCCGCGAATATCGCCGCACCGTTCATGCCGTACGACCCCGCTATCAGCAGCGCCGACCCATAGTCGGCCTTCGACGAAAACGGCTTGCGCGGACGCAGTATCTTCTTCACCTCCGCCTCCTCTATGAGGTGGAAGTTCGTGGGAGTCGAAGCTATGGCAGCGCGGCTCAGCCCGATGTCAAGCACCTTCCACTCGCCCACACTCTCCGCATTGTCGGCTATCATGAACGACAGGCGGGGAAACTGCACCGCCAGCGTCAGCGTGGCCCTGATGATGTCGCGCGACAACGAATTAGGGTTCCAGTCGCTGAACAGCCCCGACGGAATATCTATCGACACCACCGTAGCCTCCGAATCATTGATATACCTCACCATAGCGCGAAATCCCCCGCTCAGCGGTTCACGGAGCCCCGACCCGAACAGGCCGTCTATTACCAAATCATTGGGCCCCAGCGCCGGAGGGTCAAAGTTTCCTCCGGTTATCTCCGTGAGATTTACCCGTCCGTCCATAGCCAACAGCTCATCGCGACATGCACGACAGTCGGCCGACAGATGATTGCGCCCGATATTGAACAGAATCACCTCAGGATTAAATCCCTGCTCGATAAGCAGGCGCGACGTAGCCAGTGCATCCGCACCGTTATTGCCCGGCCCGGCAAACACCACCGTGCGCTTCGAAGGGCTCCATCGCGACACAATCTCACAACTCACCCCCTGAGCCACACGGTCTATAAGCTCACGGGCGCTGATACCCTCCGACTCTATCGTCCGGCGGTCAATGGCGCGTATATCCTGGTTGGTAAATATCTTCATCGGCAGAAATTTCTACAACATACGTGGTGATAACACCCCGCACTGCAATGCGTTCACAAAATTACACAATCATTTCCAAACCACGGAGGAAATGTGTAATTTTGCATAGATATTCTCCAACACATTGATCATGAATACAGTCACATACAAAGGATTAACCTTTGAACCATACATCACCTCAGACCGCATACAGTCGCGCATAGCCGACCTCGCAGCCCGCATCACCGAGGACTGCAAAGGCCAGAATCCCCTCTTCCTGTGCGTACTCACCGGAGCCTTCCCCTTTGCAGCCGACCTCTTCCGCAAGGTCAACCTCGACGCCGAGATAGCCTTCGTGCGCCTCAAGAGCTACTCCGGCACCGCCTCCACAGGCGATGTAAAACAGGTTCTGGGTCTCACCGAGAACATTGAAGGCCGCACAGTCATTATAATAGAGGATATCGTTGACACAGGCCGCACCATGGCCGGACTCGTATCCGACCTCCGCAAGCAGAACCCAAAGGACATCAAGATAGCCACACTGCTCTTCAAGCCCGAGGCACTGCAGGCCCCCGTCAAGCCCGACTACGTAGGCTTCGAAATACCGACAAAATTCATCGTTGGCTTCGGCCTTGACCTTGACGGTCTGGGACGCAACCTCAACGACATTTGGGTGCTCAGCGAGAAGCACGACGAGTGACCTCACTGCGCTATTCCCCACACTCTTACCTATTACTTAACCCCATTGACTACCTGACGGGCATCCATGATGTGCCCGCCGTAGAAGACTCTCCTTAGCAACCAAACTTCAAACGATTATGATGAACCTGGTAGTATTCGGTGCCCCCGGAAGCGGCAAAGGCACCCAAAGCGCCCGACTGATAGACAAATACGGGCTTTACCACATATCCACCGGCGACGTACTGCGCAAACAGATTGCCCTCGGAACCGAACTCGGCAAAATTGCCGACAGCTACATCTCAAAAGGCCAGCTCATACCCGACGACCTCATGATTGACATCCTCACCCACGAGCTCGAAAACAATCAGGCCACATCCAAGGGAGTAATCTTCGACGGCTTTCCCCGCACCATCGCCCAGGCCAAAGCCCTCAACAAAATGCTTGAAAAACGCGGCACCGGCGTCCACGCCGTCATAGGCCTCGAAGTCGAAGACGAAGAACTCATTGACCGCCTCATCAAGCGCGGTAAAGAATCAGGCCGTTCTGACGACAACATGGAAGCCATCACCGAGCGTCTGAAAATCTACCACACCCAGACCTCACCCCTGCGCGAATTCTATCAGAACGAAGGTAAATACCACCACATCCCCGGCCACGGCAACATTGACGACATCTTCAAGCGCA
>CAZNBC010000123.1:0-4966 GCA_964571125.1 uncultured Bacteroides sp. | reverse complement strand
TCGGTGGTTCACGTATCATTCTGAAGCCCGCAAGCCACGGTACCGGTGTTAAGGCCGGTGGTGCTATGCGTGCCGTGCTTGAGAGTGTAGGTATCACTGACGTGCTCGCCAAGTCAAAGGGTTCATCCAACCCCCACAACCTGGTTAAGGCCACCATCGCCGCACTTGATGAAATGCGTTCACCGGCTATCGTAGCCCAGAACCGCGGCATCTCGGTAGAAAAAGTGTTCAAAGGCTAATTCTCATCACTAAGAGGAAAAATCCACTTACAATGGCACAGATTAAAATCAAACAGATAAAGAGCCGCATCAAAGCTCCCGCAGTGCAGAAGCGCACTCTCGATGCTCTTGGCTTGAAGAAAATGAATCACGTTGTTGTCAAGGAAGACACTCCCAGCGTGATGGGTATGGTAAACCGTGTTCGTCATCTTGTAGAAGTGACCAACGCATAATCATATATCTTAGATATGGAATTAAATAATTTACGTCCCGCAGTAGGTTCAGTAACCCGCAAAACCCGTATCGGTCGTGGCCCCGGTTCAGGTAAGGGAGGCACTTCTACACGTGGTCACAAGGGTGCTAAGTCACGTTCAGGCTACTCTCACAAGGTTGGTTTCGAAGGTGGTCAGATGCCTCTTCAGCGTCGTCTCCCCAAGTTCGGCTTCAAGAATATCAACCGTGTGGAATACAAGGCTATCAACATTGGTGTGCTTGATGCTCTGGCAGAAGCCCGCAAGCTTGAGAAGATCGGTCTCGAAGAATTGCGCGCTGCCGGTTTCATCAATCGCAAACAACTGGTGAAGATCCTCGGCGAAGGCTCTCTTACTCACAAGCTTGAGGTAGAGGCTAACGCTTTCTCCAAGTCGGCCGAAAAGGCTATTGTTGAAGCCGGAGGTTCCATCACCAAAATTTAATATCAATAATGAGATTTGTCGAAACTATAAAAAACATCTGGACTATTGAGGAGCTGCGCAAGCGCATCCTGATAACCCTCCTTCTGGTATTCGTTTACCGCCTGGGTTGTTATGTTGTGCTTCCGGGCATCCGTCCTGAAGACCTTGACGCTCTGTCAAGCTTCACCAACAAGAGCGGTCTTATGACCCTTCTTGATATGTTCTCGGGCGGTGCCTTCTCTCAGGCCTCAATATTCGCTCTCGGTATCATGCCCTATATCACGGCTTCGATCGTGATACAGCTCCTCGGTATGGTTCTTCCCTCGTTTCAGAAAATGCAGCGTGAGGGAGAGAGCGGTCGCCAGAAACTCAACCAGTATACCCGTTACCTTACCGTAGCTATTCTCTGCATGCAGGCCCCTGCTTATCTGGCCAACATCAACATGCAGGTAAAAGCTGCCGGAGCTGAGGCTGAACTTGGTATCTGGATGATAGTTTACCTGACCATTATCCTCGCCGCCGGCTCCATGTTCATCATGTGGCTCGGTGAGAGAATTACTGACCGCGGTATCGGTAACGGTATTTCGTTCATAATTTTGGTCGGCATCATTGCCCGTCTCCCGGGTGCCCTCTTCTATGAATTCACAAGCCGTCTTCCCGGTTCTACCGGAAGCCAGGGCGGTCTGATCATGTTTGTAGTAGAGATCATCCTTCTCTTTGCTGTTACCGTAGGAGCTGTGCTTCTCGTACAGGGAACCCGTAAGGTGCCCGTGCAGTACGCCAAGCGTATCGTAGGAAACAGACAGTACGGTGGTGCTCGCCAGTATATACCCCTGAAGGTAAATGCTGCCGGCGTTATGCCCATCATCTTTGCTCAGGCAATCATGTTTATTCCTATCACGCTGGCTGGTTTCGGCTCAAGCGAGAATTCCAACGGATTCTTCGCTGCGTTCTCCGATATAAACGGATTCTGGTACAATTTGGTTTACTTCCTCATGATTGTAGCCTTCACATACTTCTATACCGCCATCACAGTGCGTCCCACTCAGATGGCTGAAGACATGAAGCGCAACAATGGATTTATCCCCGGCGTTAAGCCCGGTAAGAAGACTGCGGAATATCTTGACTCAATCATGAGCCGCATCACACTTCCCGGTTCGCTTTTCCTCGGCATCGTAGCCATTCTCCCTGCCTTTGCCCGTTTCTTCGGTATCAGTCAGAACTTCGCTCAGTTCTTCGGAGGCACATCACTCCTGATTCTTGTTGGTGTAGTGCTTGACACTCTCCAGCAGATTGAGAGTCACCTGATGATGCACCACTATGACGGACTGATGAAGGATGGTAAGATCAAGGGCCGTACCACCGGTAGCGCTTATTGATCAATACGTGTCAAACAAGCAACATCTATTCTGATCCAACTACACTAAACGATACTCTTGCATTGCCGGAGACGGCATATCCCCTCCGGCAGTGTCAAGAGATTCTCAAACCGATAATTCATTCCTGCAATAATTCAAGGATACCAGTCATTAGCCGATGATAACTCTCAAGACAGCTGAGGAAATCGAAAAGATGCGTGCCGCCGCTGACCTCGTCAGCCGCACACTTGGTGAGATAGCCAAGTGGGTAGCGCCCGGCGTCACTACACGCAAGATTGACCAGTTGGCATGTGAATTTATCCGCGACAATGGCGGTAAGCCTGCCTGTCTCGGTTACGGCGGCTTTCCCGGCACAGTGTGCTGCGAAGTCAATGAAATCGTTGTTCACGGCTTCCCCTCGAATTATGTGTTACGCGAAGGCGATATCATCGGCACCGATACCGTGGTTGAGCTTGACGGCTACAATGGCGATATGTGCTATACCTTCCCGGTAGGTGAAATATCGGAGGAAGCGCGCAAGCTTCTCGTTACCACAAAGGAGTCACTCTACGTAGGTATCGAGGCCTGTCAGGAAGGACGGCGCATAGGCGACATCGCCAACGCCATTCAGACCTACTGTGAAAAGCGCGGTTACAGTGTGGTTAGAGAGATGTGCGGCCACGGTATCGGACGCAAGATGCATGAAGACCCCGAGGTGCCCAACTTCGGACGTCGCGGCACAGGCCCCGTCATAAAGAACGGCATGTGTATCTGCATCGAGCCCATGATAAACCAGGGCAGTAAAAACATAGTGATAGAGCGTGACGGGTGGACCTGCCGCACACGCGACAGAAAACTCAGCGCCCACTATGAGCACACTCTTGCCATAGTAGACGGCAGGACCGAGATACTCACCACCTTTGACTACGTCAAGGAAGTGATGGGCGACAGATATATCTGATCCTCGGCCCGGCGCGAAAGTGTAGTTAAAACTTAATTCTTCAGAATTCCAACGATCAGCATAAAGAAGTACTCGTATGGCAAAACAATCAGCAATCGAACAGGACGGCGTAATCGTCGAGGCTCTCAGCAACGCAATGTTTCGCGTAGAGCTTGAGAACGGACACGAGATCACAGCTCACATTTCCGGTAAGATGCGTATGCACTACATCAAAATTCTTCCCGGTGACAAAGTGAGAGTCGAGATGTCGCCTTACGACTTGTCAAAAGGTCGTATTTCCTTTAGATATAAATGATTTAACTCTCTTTACTCCTCAGATTGTAACTACAAACCCGAAAACATCATATAGAGATGAAAGTAAGAGCATCAGTCAAGAAGCGCACTCCCGACAGCAAAATCGTGCGTCGTAAGGGTCGCCTGTATGTAATTAATAAGAAAAATCCTAAGTACAAACAGCGTCAAGGATAATTTTTTATTATTTTTGCACGACAAAATCCCAACAGCTAAGTTTATATGGCAGTTAGAATAGTGGGAGTTGACCTCCCCCAGAACAAAAGAGGTGAAATAGCCTTGACCTACATCTACGGCATCGGCCGCAGCGCCGCTAAAAACATCCTTGACAAGGCCGGCATAGATGTGAACGTTAAAGTACAGGACTGGACCGACGCCCAAGCAGCCAAGGTGCGTGAGGTCATTGGTGCCGAATACAAAGTTGAAGGTGATCTCCGCAGCGAGATTCAGCTCAACATCAAGCGCCTTATGGACATAGGTTGCTACCGTGGCATCCGTCACCGTATCGGCCTGCCCGTACGCGGCCAGAGCACCAAGAATAACGCCCGCACACGCAAGGGTCGTAAGAAAACAGTCGCTAACAAGAAGAAAGCTACAAAATAATAAGGTAATATGGCAAAAAAGACAGTCGCCGCAAAAAAGAGAAACGTCAAGGTTGATGCTGCAGGTCAGCTTCATGTGCACTCCTCTTTTAACAATATCATCGTGTGTCTTGCCAATAGCGAAGGTCAGGTTATCTCCTGGTCAAGTGCAGGCAAGATGGGCTTCCGTGGCTCAAAGAAGAACACTCCCTATGCAGCTCAGATGGCTGCCCAGGACTGCGCAAAGGTGGCCTACGATCTTGGCCTGCGCAAGGTGAAGGCTTATGTAAAGGGTCCCGGCAATGGCCGTGAATCAGCCATCCGCACCGTACACGGTGCCGGCATCGAAGTAACCGAGATTATCGACGTTACTCCGCTGCCCCACAACGGTTGCCGTCCTCCCAAGCGTCGTCGCGTATAATACAGCGCGTCGCTTGCCGACAGTAACTCTATAATCGGGTAAATAATCAGCCGAGTCGGTTGAAGCTTATCAAGACGCTATTTCATCCGGCATAAGGCACTAAGACCTCTCATCCTCACAACTGACTTTTACTTTATTTTTTCCGAAGTCTCACCCGAAGCAGACAGATCCGAGTGATTGGGTTACATTAATTCACCTCTCTGTAACCGCGGCTGCACTCCCTGTCGCTTGAGTGATAAACTTCGAAAGCTTACAAACGAAACAAAATGGCTAGATATACCGGTCCTAAGACCAAAATCGCCCGCAAGTTCGGTGAACCCATCTTCGGTGAAGACAAAGTACTTGCCAAGAGAAACTTCCCGCCGGGCCAGCACGGTGCCAACAAGCGCCGCAAGACCTCTGAGTATGGTGTTCAGCTCCGCGAGAAGCAGAAAGCCAAATACACCTACGGTGTGCTCGAGA
>CAZNBC010000122.1:0-5000 GCA_964571125.1 uncultured Bacteroides sp. | reverse complement strand
GGATGTTTGCAAGCGTGATCGTTATTGCGGCCAACACCGGCGGTGCATGGTCACCCATCGGCGATATTACCACCATCATGCTGTGGATGAAGAACTACGTGTCATCCGTAAGCCTGATTACCAATCTCATCGTGCCCTGTATCGTGTCAGTGATTATCCCGACTTATATTGCCACGCGTTATATAGCTGCGACCCCCGTGGAGCAACTCAACAGTCAGGATGCGCGTATCGGCTATGAGATGTCCAAGGAACACCACAATCTTTCTATACTGGTGCTCGTGTGCGGCGTAGGCGGTCTGCTTTTCGTGCCTGTCTTCAAGGCCCTCACCGGTCTGCCCCCCTATCTCGGCATCCTCATTTCCTTAGGTTTCCTATGGCTGCTTACCGAGCTGATAGTGCGCCACTACAAGCTCGATGGCAAAATCGAAGGCCGTATTTCTCAGGCGCTCAAAGCCATTGACATGCCTACTATCCTCTTCTTCCTCGGCATCCTCCTCGCCGTGGGCGCACTTCAGGAAGCACAGATACTCACCCATCTCGCCACATGGCTTGACGACACCTTCCATGAAGCATACCTCATCACGGGTATCATCGGTGTCCTCTCGTCAATTATTGACAATGTGCCTCTCGTGGCAGCCTGCATGAATATGTATCCCGTGGCTACGGATGCCATGATAGCTGCATCGGCCGACCCCGCCTACATGTCGCTCTTTGTCGAGGATGGTCTCTTCTGGCACCTCCTCACCTTCTGTGCCGGCGTGGGGGGCAGCATGCTCATCATTGGCTCAGCCGCCGGTGTGGTGGCTATGGGTATTGAGAAGATATCCTTCATGTGGTATCTGCGCCACATCTCATGGTTGGCCTTCCTCGGCTATGTGGCAGGTATGGTCACCATATGGCTCGAGACATTCATCATCACTATCTGAGGCTTACGGTATCGAGGCCACGGATAAGTGGCCTCAGATACGGCTTTTGATGACGCGAATACCCCACAGTCCGGTAGTGACGTCTACCGAAAGCTGCTGACCCTTACGGATTTTGCGGTAACGTGAATGAGTGAGGCTCACCTCCTTCCTGAAGCCGTCAGGAAACACTACCGTGGCATAATAGACCTTGTAGGTCTCTCCACTGGCAACATAGCGTCGCCCCACCCTCCGGGTGCGGTGGCGCTCTTTGTAATATCGGCTCTCTACGGTTACTTCCTCGGTGTGAATCTTGTCGGTTGATGCCCCCAACCAATTCGACCCGTAGAACGCGAGCAGAAGCAGGGGAGTGGTGATGACGGTGGCGCACAAGGTGTTGATCCAACGGGCCGTTGACTGCGTGAGCCATTGCCAGCGACGGTGAAGCATGATGCCTCCGTAGGCCGCGATAACCGTGCATACGGTGAGCGGAATCCATGCGTTTATCAGGGTGTCGCCGGCGAGGCCTATGTCAACTCCGGCCACGAAGAGCAGTATGAGAGTGATGGTAAAAATCGTTATGCTGCGTACTATGGAGCGTTTGCGCGAGCCGGTGGTGGCGTTGTTTGACATGCGGGGCATACGTGGAATATGTGGGGGCAAAGGGGACATAATGTCGGAGATTTATTGTAATTTTGTATTAGCCAATAGTGCAAAATTACTCATATTCCCCTGTAACTGCACTCTAAAGTTACACTTTGAGCATTCAATTTCATCTATAACAATTCTATAATAAAGTCATAAGACCTATGAAGAAGACTATGTTAAGGCTCTTTGCAGCCATAGTATGTCTGTGTACGCTTGTGCCTGCCAGTGCACAATTCAATCTTAAGAAGGCTGTGAGCGGTGCCACAAAAGCCGTAAAGGCTGCCACACTCACCGACAAGCAGATGGCTGAATACGTCCGTGAGTCAGTTGACTGGATGGACAAGAACAACCCCGTGCTTCCCGAAGACGACCCCTATACCATCCGTCTGCGCAAGCTCACCGAGGGAATCACTGAAGCCGACGGTATCCCCCTGAATTTCAAGGTGTACAATGTGATTGATGTCAACGCCTTTGCCTGTCCTGACGGCAGTGTCAGAGTGTTCTCATCACTGATGGACATCATGGACGATGATGAACTCATGGGTATCATTGGACACGAGATTGGCCACGTGCTCAAGCATCACTCCAAGAATGCATTCCGCACCGAACTGCTCACCGGTGCCCTCAAGGACGCAGTGGGTGCTACAAGCTCCAAGGCTGCCGCACTCACCGACTCTCAGCTCGGCACACTCGGCCAGTCGCTCATCAGCGCCAAGTACTCTCAGAAGCAGGAAAACGAGGCCGATGACTGCGGCTACGACTTCCTCGTGGCCAACGGCCGCAATCCCTGGGGCATGGTAATGTCCTTCGAGAAATTCCTCAACATGGAGGAAGGTCAGGGTGCCAAATCCACCGTGGTGCAGCGCATGTTCTCCTCTCATCCCGAGACACAGGCCCGCATCGACCGCATGAAAGCCCGCTGCGAAAAGGACGGCATCGCCCGCCCCGAGGGTAAGTAACCACCCCTCCCCGGCACCTCCCCAGTCTTGACACCCTACCCGGTCTTGACTCCATCTCAGTCTTGGTGCCCTACCAGTCTTGGCACCATATTTGGCTTGGCGCCATATTTTGCAGAGTGCCGGAGGTACGATATTGTGGTTAGCCGGGTACGACCGTAGGGAGTGCCCGGTAATAGCGCACAGACGATGAGTCGCGGTAGCGACGGCGTTGCCTCCGACTGATCTGCCTATATCCCAAACCCCGACCACCGCCCCAGGGAGGTGCTCGGGGTTTGTTGCGCTGTGTGAGTGGATGAAAAAAATAGACCTTTCTAAAGTGGAAATATTTCCGTAACTTTGCGACTGCATAAGCATTTATGCAGACATGTTGCAAAGCGTTTCATGCTTTTATCCTTCCACGGAAATCGCCAATTTCAAACTACGAAGGAGAGAGCAGTCAAAGACGCTCATGCTTGTCGTGTATCCACTCCCCGACAAGGGGTTTCGATATCCGATAAGGCGTGGGAGTGGACTGTTTATTTCGTAGTTAGGCGTTTGGCGATGCCTCCGTGGAGATAGACACGAACATCATTCCTGCGCTTTTTTTGTATTACCAAATAACCTTTCATCTTGGGGAATGGAGATGAATACTATGATTCACTTATGGAAATGAATCCCATGAAAAAGGGAGTGCTGTTAGCGTCATTCGTAGGCGTATGTCTATGTCTGAACGCACAGAGCAACAAGACGGTGCGTATTGATATCCGCGACTCACAAGCCCGCGTGCTTGATGTCAATCCCAGTACCTACATCAAACCTATCATCGCAGAGCTTAAAGTAGATGATACCAAGGGCCGTATACGTGAAACCTGGTACTTGACTCCCGAGGAACTGGCAGCTCGCACCATTGATCGTGACACTTACGCAACAATGCAGAATCTGCGTACATATGCAGTGTACAAATCATCTGAAAAGAATAACTGCGATGTGGTCATAGCTGCTACTTTCGATATCCAAATTACCGAAAAGGGTGCGTCTATTACCATTGTCGGCTATCCGGCTAACTTTTCAAACTGGGCTACAGGTACTGTAGCTGACTATGAATGGATTCTCAATGAACCACGTCAGAGGCATTCACACTCCTCATCAGTTGATGGCGACACCAAAAAGAAATAAAAAGCTATGAAAAGAATCACATTATATCTAATTTTCGGCCTGTTAGCAACTTACGCACATGCCGACCTCGTGAGTACTGTTGTTAATTCAATAATAGTAGAGGAACAGAGGAAAGAATCAGTACCACTAAAGTTTGAGTTCTACGGTAAGGTTGGCGCAAATATCATGAGTGCCGACTGGAATAAATATAATTTTCGAGGTAAGCCTCAATCTGACTTAACCGGTAAAAGTAAGTTTGGGGTTGACTTTACTCTCGGCTTCATGTCACGCTTTCGTCCTTCAAATCCAAGTAACTTTTATTGGGGTGCCGAGTTAAGTTTGACACAAGTTGGTGGCGGTTATGATGAATTTACGTTAGAAAGGTGGAGACTGGAGACTTATCCGGCTTGTTCCTTTGCAGATTGGGGTGTAGTACTTTCTCCAGCTATTGGATGGAAAAAGGGTGTGACCGATAAAATAAGTATTGACATGCATTTTAATCCAGGTATATTCTATAAATTCAATCTCAGAGAAGTTGATTTTACTTGGTCCTCAACATCGAATAATGTCACTGAGAGTTATCAATTAACGAATAATATAGATGATTCGAGAATCAGAGTTTCTTTAAAGGGAGGTGTCGGCGTGTGGTTTAACAAAGTAAATATTGATTTCTCCTATAGATACCTGACCTTGTTTGAAGACTACTATGTAAACTACTCCAACTTTATTATTAGCCTTGGCTATAGCTTCTAATGACCCGTTTCTAACTCAGAAACCGTCAAAATAGGACTAATAAAGGTGAGCACCCCAAAAGCTGAATACAGGGCTTTTGGGGTGCTCATTGCTGTATAATTATGTTTGAGGCTTTAGCTCAAATCATTATTATTATGCGAGGGGGGTGAGCTTGACGGTGAAGTGGCGCATGAGGGGGGCCTCTTCGGTGATGGCGTAGCCGCGGGTGATGGTGTCACGGCGCTCGTAGACGTTGCGCAGGGCTGCGGCGATGACGCGCATGTGGTTGTCGGTGTAGGTGCGGCGGGGGATGGCGAGGCGCATGAGGTCAAGTCCGTCGAAGCGGTTCTCGCGTGTCACGGGGTCACGGTCGGCCAGGATGTAGCCGATTTCGCAGCCTCTTATGCCGGCCTCTTTGTAGAGCTCAACGGTGAGGGTCTGGGCGGGGAATTCCTCTTTGGGGACGTGGGTGAGCACTTTGGCTGCGTCAATGAATATGGCATGGCCTCCGGCGGGGCGCTGATAGGGCACTCCGTATTCGTCAAGCAGCGAGGCAAGGAACTGCACCTGATGGATGCGGGTGTGGAGGTTGTCAAACTCGGTGTTTTCGTCAAGTCCCACGGCC
>CAZNBC010000121.1:0-5013 GCA_964571125.1 uncultured Bacteroides sp. | reverse complement strand
CCCCGAGCGCGGCATACGGTTCCGCACAATTGTCGCCGCCGACGCCCCGGGCTCAACTGTCACGGCCAATCCCGACGGCACACTATCGGTCAAGGGTGGCAATGAGGCAACCGTATATATTACAAATGCCACGAGTTTCAATGGTTTCGACCGCGACCCCGCCACTGAGGGCCGTCCCTATGCCGACATCGCTGACCGCATCATCAACCGTGCGCTATCATCTTCATTCGACGAGATACAGCGCCACCATGAGGCCGACTACCGTCAGCTCTTCGGACGTGTAAGCCTGAGCCTTGGTGAGTCCGATGCGTCTCTTGACTCCATACCGACTGACCGACGCCTGCTCAACTATACCCTGCAGAAGCTTCACGACCCTGAACTCGAAGCCCTCTACTTCCAGTTCGGACGCTATCTGCTAATCAGTTCGTCGCGCACACCCGGTGTGCCCGCCAACCTTCAGGGACTGTGGTGCGAAAGCATACTTCCCCCCTGGAGCAGCAACTACACCTCCAACATCAATCTTGAAGAGAACTACTGGCCCGCGAACACCACCAACCTCTCGGAGCTTCACATGCCCCTGATAACCTTCATAGACAATCTCACCCATAGCGGCGAGCGGTCGGCCAAAGCCTACTATGGTGTACCCCGCGGATGGTGTCTCGGGCAGAATACCGACATCTGGGCCATGACCAATCCCGTAGGACTCAACACGGGCCACCCCATGTGGGCCAACTGGACTATGGGTGGAGCGTGGCTTGCCTCACATATCTGGGACCACTATACCTTCCGTCCCGACACCACATTCCTGCAACAGTATTATCCGGCCATGAAGGGTGCTGCCGAGTTCTGCCTGTCGTGGCTCGTGGAAAATCCTCAGGGCCAGTTGATAACCTCACCCGGCACCTCACCCGAAAATCTCTTCAATGCTCCCGACGGGTCTCAGGCTGCCACTTCAGCAGGCTCTACATCCGACCTTGCCATCACACGTCAGTGTCTGGCCGACACCCGCTCGGCTGCAATCATCCTGGGCGTTGACGCCGAACTCATCGCCGAGATTGACAGCGTCCTCACCCGTCTCGCCCCCTATCGCATAGGACGCAAAGGCAACCTGTGCGAATGGCCCGAGGACTTCGACGACGTGGAGCCTACCCACCGCCATCAGAGCCATCTCTACGGACTCTTCCCCGGCAGACATATCGACCCCGCCACGAATCCTGACCTTGCCCGCGCGGCCGCACGTACCCTCGAGATTAAGGGTGATGAAACCACCGGCTGGAGTACAGGATGGCGCGTCAATCTCTACGCCCGTCTTCACGATGCCGAATCGGCCTACCGTATCTATCGCCGTCTGCTCCGCTACGTAAGCCCCGACGCATATAATGGCGAGGTAGTGTACCGCGGAGGCGGCACATACCCCAATCTTCTCGATGCCCACTCCCCGTTTCAGATTGACGGCAACTTCGGAGGTACCGCCGGGGTAGCCGAAATGCTCCTCCAGTCTACCCCCGACACTATCACGTTGCTGCCGGCGCTACCCGAACAATGGAAAGCGCAGGGCGACGTCAATGGTCTGTTGGCACGTGGCGGATGGACTCTCAGCTACTCGTGGCGAGATGGTAAAGTCACTGAAGTGACCCTCAGATCCGAGGGGCCGGCATCAACAAGCCTGTTTGTCAACGGAACGATTATTCCCGTCACCCACGATACCAAAGACTCCACGACCTTACGCTTCTGAACCCTTTCGCCCATGCACTACTTCATATCTGCCGGAGAGGCATCCGGCGACCTCCACGCCTCACAGCTCATCAGCGCGCTGAAAGCCATTGACCCCGACCCGAGATTCACCTTTCTCGGAGGCGACCTTATGGCTCAGGCCGCCGGCTCACAACCGCTGATTCATTACAGGCGTATGGCCTACATGGCGTTCAGTGAGGTGCTCCGTCATCTTCCGGACATCTTTGCCAACCTGCGCACAGCCAAGGAGGCCCTGCGTTCACAGCGCCCCGACGCACTCATCCTCGTTGACTATCCCGATTTCAACTTCCGGCTGGCAGCCTACGCCCGCCGTCTCGGCATACCCGCCTACTACTTCATCTCCCCCAAGGTGTGGGCATGGAAGGAATACCGCGTCAAGACCCTCCGTAAAATAGTGCGCCACATATTCTGCATACTCCCCTTCGAGACAGAATATTTCGCTGACAAGGGGATTCCCGTAACTTACGTAGGCAACCCGTCCCTCGAGGAGGTTGACCGCCATTTGGCCAACGCCGGACTACCCGGGCAGCTGAAACCCTATGCACAGCGTAAAATAATCGCCCTCGTGCCCGGTAGCCGTGCAGGAGAGATACGCAACAATCTCCCAATCATGGAAGCCGCAGCCCGGTCCAATCCCGACTACACACTGCTCGTGGCCGGAGCGCCATCCATTGACCCCGAGCTATACCGCTCGTTGACCACACTTCCAATCGTCACCGGCTGCACCCTCGACCTCATGCGCATGGCCACTGCAGCCCTCGTCACCTCCGGCACCGCCACACTCGAATGTGCCCTCGCCGGTACCCCTCAGGTGGTATGCTATCGCGCCAACGGCTCCCGCCTGTCCTATAAGATAATGCGACGCCTTATCTCCGCGCCATTCGTTTCCCTGCCGAATCTTATCGCGGGGAAAGAGATAATACCGGAGATGCTCCTCCATCTATGCACTCCAGAGCTTGTATCGGCCAAACTCACGGCGCTGCTCCCCGCGTCAGGAGAATCCTCGACGACCGCCCGCGACGCTCAACTGCAGGGCTACGCCGAGATGCGACGCCGACTCGGAACCTCCCCCTCGGCGGCCACCACCGCCGCAGCCCTTTACTCTATGCTCACAGAGAACCGATAGCGTACAACTAATCGCGGGGCTTATACGGTCATACGCAATAATCCGCCCTTTTCTGAGTTAGTAATATTAGCGCCCCTTTTGGGAGCCCAATCATTTCACGACTCTGAAGACTTACCCTATGAGCAATACAATAAAGGCCCTACTACTTGCTTTGGCACTCTTACTCCCCGCAATCTCCTACGCGCAGGATAAGAATGACTTCAACCCCGTACAGACCGGTGTGACATCGCTCGGCATTGCTCCCGATGCGCGCGGTTCGTCAATGGGAGACCTCGGAGCGGCCACAGACCCGGATGTAAACTCTCAGTTCTGGAACCCCTCAAAATACGCATTCGCATACAGTCAGGGCGGCATCTCACTGAGTTATACCCCTTGGCTCCGCAAACTCGTCAACGACATCTTCCTCGCCTATCTTGCGGGCTACTGGAAACTCGGGCGCAATGACAATCAGGCGCTCAGTGCCTCGCTGCGCTACTTCTCGCTTGGCGAAGTGACCACCAATCCGGTTACCGGAGGTGCACAGACACTCAATCCCTTCGAAATGGCCTTTGACCTCGGATACTCACGCAAGCTATCCGAGAAATTCTCTATGGGTATCGTCTTCCGCTACATTTACTCCGACCTCGGATTCAGCGACTCCTATGCGGGTGACCAGAACACCGGAGCGTCAGCATTCGCTGCCGACATCTCGGGATACTACACCACCTATCCGGTCATCGGACGCAACGAGTGCCAGTGGTCATGGGGCTGGGACATCTCTAACATCGGTTCGAAAGTCTCGTACGACAACGGTAATAACCCCGCATTCCTCCCCACAAACCTCCGTCTCGGTACTACATTCACTTTCCCCCTCGCCGACTACCACAACCTGTCGCTTTCGCTTGACCTCAACAAGCTCCTCGTACCCACACGCCCCCGCGAAGCGGACTTCGATATGGACGACCCCGAAGGACAGCGCGCCTACAACGATGCTATCGAGGACTGGGAAAATATGTCGCCCATCACCGGTATCTTCAAGTCATTCTCTGACGCTCCCGGAGGAATGAGCGAGGAACTCAAGGAAATCAACTGGTCGCTCGGTGGAGAATACAACTACAACCAGCAGTTCTTCCTCCGCGCCGGATACTACCACGAGCACGCCTCGAAAGGTAATCGCCAGTATTTCACCATGGGTGCGGGATTTGCCCTCAACGTGATGCGTCTTGACGTAGCCTACATGCTTGCTACCGCACAGACCTCGCCTCTTGACCAGACCCTCCGTTTCACCCTCACCTTCGACATGGACGGTATTCGCGACATCTTCGGACGCTAATTATCATTATTCCCGTTATTTTACTCCCATGATTCGTATCGGCAACGGATTTGACGTCCACCGCTTCACCACCGACCGTCCTCTCTGGCTCTGCGGCGTCAATGTGCCTCATACCCACGGACTACTCGGCCACAGCGATGCCGACGTAGCCCTGCATGCCCTCTCGGATGCGCTCCTCGGAGCACTCGCCCTGCGCGACATCGGCTATCATTTTCCCGACACCGACCCCGCCTACAAGGGTGCCGACTCACGCAAACTACTGCGCCACGTGGTGCAGCTCATCCACTCCAAGGGCTACCGCGTAGGCAATGTTGACGTCACCATCATAGCGCAGGCTCCGAAGTTGCTGCCCTATATACCGCAGATGATCGAAACCGTCGCCGCAGACCTTGAGGTAGACCCCGGAGCAGTATCCGTCAAAGCCACCACCACCGAACATCTCGGATTCACAGGGCGCAAGGAAGGCATAGCCGCCACGGCTACAGCCCTCCTTTTCCGTCGCACATGACGCCCGACCCGAAGATTTTCCGTAACTTTGCACCCGCGTTGCACGCCATTTCCCACGTGTAACACGCTGAACTCATTAACACCCATCACTTACTATACCCTTTATGGCACTTCAATGCGGCATTGTAGGCCTGCCTAACGTAGGCAAATCCACCCTCTTCAACTGTCTCTCAAACGCGAAAGCACAGTCGGCAAACTTCCCTTTCTGCACTATCGAGCCTAACGTCGGAGTCATCACCGTTCCCGATGACCGCCTGACAAAACTCGTTGAAATGTGTCAGCCCAAAAGCGTGGTTCCCGCCACTGTTGAAAT
>CAZNBC010000120.1:0-5155 GCA_964571125.1 uncultured Bacteroides sp. | reverse complement strand
CCTCGGCTTCCTCCTCAGGAGTATCAGTTACCATTTCTACCATAGCCTGCTCGGTCTGGTCTTCAGGACGGGCTTCTACGGACTGTATAACGGTGTTGACGAGGAAGGCGATTGCAAATACAAGGGCGATGATGACAACTACGACAATCATAGCCTTATTGTGGCGGCCGTCTGACTGCTTACGAATTTCGTATGCACCATACTCTTTGTTTTTGCCTTCAAAAACTATATCGCGCCACTCTTTTGATGAAAGATCTACATCTTTTGCCATTTTCTTAAGCGTTTAACGGGTTAATAATCTTACATCAAAATTACTTGTTTCTACGAGTATAAGCCTCAATCATCAGAGAGTCTGTATGATTGATGTTGTCAATCTGGTAACGCGAGATCTGGTTGATCTGCATTTCGTCAAGAGCTCCAATCAGGCTTTCCCAAGAAGCCTCGGGGGTAGCCTTAATCACAACTACAGGGCGTGTAAGTGTGGAGTCATTACGGATTTCACGAGCCTTCACCTGATAGATACTGTCGTTCTTATCCTTGTTGGCTGCGAACTCCTTATTACGCCACTGCTTCTTGAGCACGTCAATCTTCTCAAGAACCTGTTTGTTGCGGTTGTGGAGAATCTTACGGATACCACGCTGAATTGAGCCGTCATTGCCAAGGAAAACTTCCTTCTTGAGGTTAGAATCCTCAGCAACGCCATCGTTATCGTCGTCGACGATAAGGGGCTGACCTTCATAGTAGTATACGATGTTCATGGGGTTACCGTTCTCGTCACGCTTGATGTCGCCCTTTTCGTTGCGTTCGGTGGTGACGATGAGGGTAATGGCCTCTGATTCTTTTGCCTTGTTCATGTCCTGCTGCTCAACCTTCTCGTTGGTGGGGAGGGTGATCTGCAGGGTCTGTGACTTAATCATAGTAGTACACAGCATGAAGAAGGTGATCAGAAGCATGTTCATATCCACCATGGGAGTGAAGTCCACGTGGATTGACATCTTTTTCTGGGCGCCTTTTTTCTTCTTTCCGCCGTCGGATTGTTCAATCTGTGCCATATATGATTAATCTTGTTCAGTTTTAAGAGCAGTCATGAGACTGAAACGGTTCATCTTAAGAGTCTGGAGGTTGTCGAGCACGTGGTGTACGGTGCTGTAGGGAGTGCCGCGGTCGGCCTTCACTGCAATACCTTCACCCTTCTTCATGGCAGCCTGGAGGTTGTCATTGCCCGAGCTATAGATAGCGCGCATCCAGATCTGGAATTCGTTGGGGGTCTCAAGGTTCTTGTTGTCATCGATGGGTATACCTACATCGTTGCGGCTCATGTCAGAGATTACCTTATCCTGCTCGGTCTGCGAGAGGTTGAGGAATGTGGGCAGAGCGGCCATAGGCACACCAAACATATTCATCTTTGAGAACGTCTCAAGGTCCTTCTGCGAAAGTTCTACTTTCTTGCCGGGATGGAGCCTGTTGTATTCAGCGACAGCCTTCTGGAGCACTTCCTTGCGGATAGCTTCCGAGCCCCAGGTGTCTTTGTTTTCAGGGTCTGCATCACCGGTGATGGAGATGAATACTTTACCTTCAGGGCTGACGAGGACGGTGGCTACGTTAGCCACGGGCACCTTTACCTCTGAAACAGAGGAGGGGGTGATCACCGTCACGGGTTCCTTCTGAAGGAAAGTAGAGGTCAACATGAAGAAAGTAAGCAAAAGAACCGTCACGTCACTCATCGCGGTCATGTCGATGAGCGTTGACTTTCTTTTAATTTTTACTTTTCCCATTATATTACGGTTGACTTATCGAGGTTGATACTAATTGTAATATGGTGGGATTAGTGTGTAGCGGCGAAAGTCTGCACGATTGAGAAACCGATCTCGTCGATAGCGTAGGTGAGGTTGTCAATCTTGTTGGTGTAGTAGTTGTAAGAAATTACAGCGAAAGCACCGGTTGCGATACCGAAGGCGGTGTTGATAAGAGCCTCAGAGATACCGGTTGACAGCTCGGTTGAGTCAGGAGCACCAGACTGAGCGAGGGCCTGGAATGACTTGATCATACCCATTACAGTACCGAGAAGACCTACGAGAGTACCGAGAGTGGTGAGGGTAGCGACGATGGGGAGGTTCTGCTGAAGAGCGGGCATTTCGAGAGCGGTAGCTTCTTCAACTTCCTTCTGGAGGGTAGCAACCTTCTGCTCCTTGGTGAGGACGGTGTTCTTGTCCATTTCCTCGTAGCGGATAAGAGCTGAGCTAACTACGGCAGCTACAGAACCCTGCTGAGTCTTGCAGAGCTTGAGGGCACCCTGGATGTCGTTCTTAACGAGGCACTTCTTAACCTCAGCGACGAACTTGGTGATGTTGCCTTTACCCTTAGCGCTCTTGAGGGCGATGTAACGCTCTACAGAGAGAACGATAACGGTGAGGAAGAGGGTCTGAAGAATAGGCACGATGAAACCGCCTTTGTAGATAGTACCCCAGAGGTCGATAGGATGACCTTCTTCAAAGTGTGACTCGTGGCCGAACCAGAAGATGAAGAGGCAGATAGCTACGATAAAGCAAGCGAGGATCACGAAGAAAGCGTTTCTGATACCTTTAACCTTGCTTTCGGTTCTGTTAGAGGCAGGAGCCTTTCCAGGCTGTACGGGATTGGGCTTTTGAGCTTCCATAATTGATAATTACTAAGAATTTAAGATTTTAGAATGGTTATTAGTTTGGATTGATTTGTCGTAGTTATGATGGTATTTAGGTACATCCTGCCGCCCGATGCGCAAAGGAGATGGCTCAAAATCGCACATTACGGGCCAACAGTTCTGCAAATGTAGAGTTAATTTTTTATCTGTCAAATTTTTTTAAGGTCAAATTTTCATTCCTACCCTTACAAAAGAAATCTTTGAGCTTATTACTGAGTCATTCACGCTTTTTTTAATAATTGAGGTTTCGCATATGTGGAGAATATTAAATAACTTTGCACTTGTTAAAAAAGGTAATTTCAATACCATTCATTTCACATGGATCAAAGCATAGTATTAAGGAAAGGTCTTGACCTCAACATCGCGGGCGCGACTGCCGAGGGCGGCGCAGCGCGTTGGGTCGGTCCGAAGCACATAGCTATTGTGCCCGACGACTTTCCGGGATTCACACCTAAACTTGATGTAAAGGAGGGAGACAGCGTAAGACGCGGCCAATCTCTGATGCACGACAAGAATGACGAACGCATACGCCTGTGCAGCCCTGCCAATGGCACTGTCGAGAACGTGATTAGAGGCGAACGCCGCAAAATCGAGCGAGTGGTCGTGGCCGTATCCGACGAGGATGCGGTAGTGACCCACATCGTATCGGCCGGCAACGCTGACAGCATCCGCGAGGCCCTGATGGCCTCAGGTCTGTGGGCCATGATGCGTCAACGCCCCTACGACATAGTGCCCTCCCCCACCGCGACACCCCGCGATATATTTGTGACGGCGTTTGACTCCACCCCGCTGGCACCTTCGCTCATCGCCCAGGTGAAAGATATGGAGGCCGAGATAGAAGCCGGCCTCAAGGCCCTGCAGCTACTGACCTCCGGCAAGGTGTATGTGTCAATGCGCAACGACTCCGCCGTTAAGGTGCCCGCAGACGTGGTAAGCGTAGGCGTCACCGGCCCTCACCCCGCAGGAAACGCCGGCGTACAGGCCGCCAATATCCGCCCGGTCAACAAGGGCGAGACTGTATGGACGCTCGACATCGTCACCGTGGCCCGAATAGGCACACTCATCCTCAACGGCACCCTTGACGGCCACACCGTGGTAGCCGTAACCGGTTCGGAGGTTGCCCGTCCAGAGCTCCTCAAGACTCTCATCGGAGCCGACCTGTCAACGCTGTTGCACGACAATATAAAGAATGACGGCCATCACCACCGTATAATATCGGGCAACGTGCTCACCGGAGTGCGCACCGATGCCGAGGGCTTCCTCCGCTTCCCCTACCGTCAGGTGACGGTGATACCCGAGGGTGACGATGTGAACGAATTCATGGGTTGGGCCTCCATGGCCACCGACAAGATGAGCGTGAGCCGTTCGTTCCCCTCCCACTTCCTGTTCGGCAAGAAATTCAGCCCCGACGCACGCCTCCACGGCGGACGCCGCGCCATGATAATGTCGGGAACCTATGACAAGGTGCTCCCCATGGACATCCTGCCGGAGTATCTCTTCAAGGCCATCATCGCGCGCGACATTGACCGCATGGAGTCGCTCGGCATCTATGAGATAGCCCCCGAGGATGTGGCCTTATGCGAATATGTCGACCCCTCGAAGCTCGAGTTACAGAAGCTGGTACGCGAAGGACTTGACTACCTGCGCAAGGAGCTTGACTAATCCCACTCACAAATATTATTCATACCGTTATAAATGCTTAGAAAATATCTTGATCGCGTCAAGCCACACTTTGAGGAAGGAGGGCGACTGCATGCCTTCCATTCCGTGTTTGACGGATTTGAAACGTTTCTCTACACCCCGCGCACGACCTCGCCCTCGGGTGTACACATACATGACAACCTCGACTCGAAGCGCATAATGATCATAGTGGTGGCGGCGCTCCTCCCCTGCCTCCTGTTCGGCATGTACAATACCGGCTATCAGAACTATCTCGGTTCGGGCCTGCAGGGCACCTTCTGGGAGATGCTCGCCTACGGTTTCCTTGCCGTGCTGCCCCGCATAGTAGTGGCCTACGTAGTGGGTCTCGGCATCGAGTTTATCGTGGCACAGTACCGCGGCGAGGAGATTCAGGAAGGATTCCTTGTCACCGGCATACTCATACCGCTGATTTGCCCCGTGGAGACTCCCCTGTGGATGATTGCCGTAGCCACGGCCTTCTCCGTAATCTTTGTCAAGGAGGTATTCGGCGGCACAGGCTACAATGTGTTCAACGTGGCCCTGGTGACCCGCGCATTCCTCTTCTTCGCCTATCCCGCGCAGATGAGCGGCGACCGCGTGTTCATCTCCTCCGAGCCTATCTGCGGCCTTGGCGGACATGTCAACTTCACTGACGGCATCTCAGGCGCCACACCCCTGGGCCAGATTGCCGCATTCGCAGGAGGTGACTTCCACCTGACCAACATCCTCGGCGAGATCCTCCCGTCGTGGGACGCATTCTTAGGCCTCATCCCCGGCTCGTTCGGCGAGACCTCC
>CAZNBC010000119.1:0-5178 GCA_964571125.1 uncultured Bacteroides sp. | reverse complement strand
TGGCCGGCCTGGTGGAATTCTTCTCGACTCCCGAGCATGGCCGCTGCATAGCCAATGGTCTCGCCGCTTATGAGTGGAATCAGAATTCAGGGGTAAATCCCTATCAGCACAATGTCGAGCAACTCACACTTAATATTCTGAATTATCTGAAATAATTCCTTAAAGATAGAGTTCTTATTATACCATCGTCGGTGAAGTAAAATGCCGGCGATGGTATTCTGAATTTTAGCAATTATGATAAAACCGCCCATGATAAACAAGCTGTTACCACTCGCCATAGTAGGCCTGACTCAACTTGGTGCTGACGCTAAGGAAGTAGCCCGTTTCTCTATGGAAAATTCCGGAGGAAAGGTTACTGAGGTGATAGGTGGTGCATCTTATGCGATAAACAGTGTTCACGATGCCGAGAATATGCCGGGTGCCAGGGGACATGCCCTGCGCTTCGACGGTTATTCGACATACATTGATGCAAAACTCGGTAATATTATTCCGAGTGGCACTAAGAAGTTGACGGCCTCCGTATGGTGTGCTGTTGAGACGTATCCGATTGTGGAGATTGATGTTAACACTTCCGAGCAAGTTGCCATAGCCTCCTGTCTGGATGAAAGTGCCAAGACCGGTTTCGGCTTCTTTATCGGATTTGACGGAAAGTATTCTTTCAGGACATTCGTGAGCGGTTGGCCTCTTGAACTTAAAGTAGATACGCCGCTCAGTCAATATGAGTGGATTAACCTTACCGCAGTAATAGACACCGACGCCCGTACAGCTACGCTATATAATAATGGTGCGGTTGTGGCATCATCAAAGGCTACCGGAGATATAAGTCTTGGCGACGCGGATTTAAGAATCGGGCGCAGCCGTAATGAGCGTTTCAGTGGGCCGTTCTGCCTGACATCGTTTAACGGTCTGATTGATGACATCTCGGTATGGGACGAGGCTCTCGCCGTTGAGACCATTTCCTCATGGCACCCGGAGAATAAGGCCGAGCTTTCTGTTCCGGCATCAAGATTTGCCGACGACCCTTTGCGCCCGGCCTTCCATGGTATGCCCGGTGCAAATTGGACTAACGAAACACATGGATTGACATACTCCAATGGCCGTTATCACTTGTTCTTTCAGAAGAATGGCAACGGCCCGTATATGTCTCGACTTCATTGGGGACATCTCTCAAGCGCTAATCTGTACGACTGGCGGGAAGAAAAGATAGCCCTCACACCCGGTACTCCGTATGACATCAAGGGTTGTTGGTCGGGGTGCGTATTTACTGATGAAGAACTCACGCATGGCAAACCCTCTATAATATACACCGGTGTGGACTACGGTAAAGCGGTTATTGCACAGGCTGCTCCGGTCGATGATGACCTCGTCAGTTGGACCAAGGGTGCCACACCAATCATTAATGGCCGTCCCGGCGGTCTGTCTGATGACTTCCGTGACCCGTATTTCTTCCGTACTGATAATGGCGCGTATATTATTGTCGGTTCAAGCAAAGGCGGCGTAGGCACTACCACGCTTCATGCCTATAACCCCTCGTCGGGAACTTGGAGTAATGACGGTAAGACATTCTTCACCGGTAGTAATGCATCCGTATGCGGTACATTTTGGGAAATGCCTAATGTGACGCGCATAGGGGATAAGTGGCTCTTCACCGTCACTCCTCAGAATACATCGAAGGGTGTGGCAACACTTTACTGGACCGGAAGTATCGGTGCGGATGGTACATTCGTGCCCGATAAAACTACGCCGTCAAATGTCGAACTTTCGGGTTTTGCCCGCGACGGTTATGGACTGCTTTCCCCCACCGTCTATCAGCACGGAGGCAAAACAATAGCACTGGGTATCGTCCCCGATAAGCTGCCGTCGCAGGCCAACTATGAACTCGGGTATGCCCATACGTATTCGCTTCCCAGAGAGTGGTCATTGGATAGTGACGGCAAACTGTGTCAGAAACCTTACGCCGGCCTTACCGCGCTGCGTGACGGAGATGGTTTTTCCAAATCTGATTTCATCCTTGACGGGAGTATGGATATAGATGGTGTCTCAGGTCGTGCTATGGAACTTGTCGGTGAATTTACTGTCGGGGCAGGGAAGTGTGGCTTTAGCATTCTTGATGATGGAGATTCGTCAGTCAAGGTCTACTATGACGGTGCTACAAATGAAGTCGTGGTTGATGCCGGTAGTGTTGACCGTATGATAAATGACTCGGGGGTGTTTGACGGATACTATCATAGTCCTCTTCCACGTCAACTTGCCAAAGGCGAGACCGTAAAACTCAATCTCTACTTTGACCATTCGATTATCGACCTCTTTATTAATGACACATGGGCCTCGTCGGTGAGAGTGTTCGCCAATGCCAAGTCACGTGAGGATGTTACTGTCTTTGCTGATGCGTCAAGTAAAGTGAAGAGTGTTGCGGGATGGAATCTCCATTCGCCTGACTTTGGCTCGGGAATCGCACCCGTCTCTACCTCCGATAATGAGGTTAATCTCTCAACTGCTGACGGAGTGCTGAGTTTCAGCAATCTCCCGACACCGGCTATCCTGACTGTCTATGATGCGTGTGGACGTAAGGTCTTTGAGCAGTGTGTCAATACAGCCTCGGGATGCCTTGACACCCCTCTCAAAGGCTTTCATATTGTTACCGTTTCCTCCTCAGCAGTAAATGTATCCCGGAAACTGATATTCTGACTGATTGATTTAACTGAAGAATGGATTTTTGAACTGTATAGATGTGTTTATTATTAGAAGTTGTTATAATTTAAAAGAAGTATTTTAGTATAAGAAAAATGACAGTTTAACATAAGGTAAAAAGATTGTTTAGAAAGCAGACAGGTTCTCGTGATGATAACCTGTCTGTTTATTATAAGTATTACTCAAGTACGTAAGCCCCCGATGATCAGAAGTAGTAGGAGAGGGTCAGGTAGGCGCCCTGGAGAAATGAGCGTTTGGGATAGAACTTGCTGAAGGAAATGCCCTTGTAGGATAGGTGGCGATATTGGCTGTAAACGTCGAAGTTTGACATCAGGTAGCCTGCGCTTATTCCGCATGGGCCGAAATTTACATACAATCCGGCTCTTAAATCCATTGCGCACCATTGTCCACGTGAGGTACTGACGCTTTTGCTCTCATACATCGGCCAGGTCGTAGTCTGCTGAATCCAAACCTTGGCATACGGCATATTCATCATCACTCCCGGCTCGGCGAATATACCTATGTCCACTTGACGGACTTTCACCCCGGGCGATTTGAGAAGTAGTGAAGGACGAAGATACATGCTCCACGGCTTGTTATCGTCGCTTTCTATCTGCCAGTTTGACCCCGAAGCGAAGCCCTGTTCGTAATAGACTTTCCAACCTCCGAGGCCTCCTCCGATACCCACGTACTTGTTGAACATATAGTGGTAACCGAACTCCAGCTGCCATGAGTCAGATGAAGTAAGCATTCCGCTGATAGAGGCACGATTATGGGTAAATTCAAAGTTGCTGTCAACCTTTCCCTCTGCACGCAGGAAAAGTACCGCCAATATCGCTAAAACTATGCACGCTCTCTTCATACAGTTCTCTTCAAAACGCGCGACAAAGTTACTAACTATTCCGATAAGTCATAAAAAATAAAGCCCTCGAAAAGTTGGTTGTTCAACTTTTAGAGGGCGGTAAGTAGTGGATTATCTTGTGGTTAGTTGCCGATATTCTCTACGGCTTTATAGGCGGGCAGGCTGCCGTATTGGGCAGCAAGGCGATTGTGGTAGGCGGCCTTTGAGGCGTTGGCTTTGGTGCCTTGGCCTTGACCGTACATTTTTGCAAGACGCTCGTGAACAAGAGCGAGCAGCGGACGGGGGAGTCGGCCGTTCTGTGCTATGGGCTCGTAGTAGCGGAGTGCCTGCGTATAGTTCTGATTCAGGAAGTCACCGTTGTAGTTCATGCCTCCAAGATAGAATCTGGCCCAATCGTCACCCTTTTCAGCGGCCTGTTCCTGAGCTTTAAGTCCCTTGAGAAAACCATCCTTGTACAGAGGCTCATTCGACATTGTTTTGCCTTTATGTACGGCTTCAATCCATGTCAGAGCGGTCTGAGCATCTTTACCGACTTCGGTAGTAGCCTGCGCTTCCGGAACTCGAGGGAGGTACAGCATCACGCGTGAATAGTTGTCACCGAGTTCGCCGGCAATGTAGTGCCAGAAGAAAGCGTCGGGATAGTCAACCGGGCCACCGTTCTTTGTTCCCAAAAGCGAGGCGTAGAGTGCCATACCTCGGGGGAGACCCATGATAGATGCCTTGCGGAAGCACTCGCGCGCTTTTGTCCCATCCTCGCGTACGCCCTTGCCTTCCAAATACATACTGCCGAGTGCAGCGTATTCAATTCCCTGTGTCATAGGGTGCAACGCATCAAAGTAGGATTTAGCTTTTGCGTAGTCCTTTTGATTAAAATAGTAGTAACCTAAATAGCCGTTGGCCTTGTTATATCCGGTCTTGGCGGCCGTCTGCAGAAGCTGCAAACCTTCCTCCGCACGGTTGGAATACTCGGGCGAGAAGAGATACAGCACACCGAGTTCGGTAATTGCGCGAGGATTGCCGTCGGAAGCAGCCAGTTTGAGATATTTGTCAGCCACATCATGACTCCAGGGCTTATGATAGAGAGCGAGGCTTACCACACTGTCGGCCGTAATCTTGCCCTGAGAATATTGGCGGCGCACCGATTCGAAGACTTCGTCAGTCTTTTTCTGACCGGAAAGTGCAGTTGTCTTGTCTTTCTTACTTTGTAGACGGGAGAATTTGCTACCGAGACCGGTGGCGGAAACTGATGAGACAGTAAGCAATAGCAGCAGAATGGAGAATATTTTTTTCATCTGATAAAAACGTAACTTTATTTAAAACTACTAACACTCCCGCCATGCTCTTTGTTTTGTCTCTTTCACATAAGTCTCACTTCTTATGACTATCTTTGCCATTGTATTTCTCAATTCCTCACACTCAATAGCCTTATGGACTCACATATTTCCCGCATACGAAGAACAAGGTTTTTCAGCCTCGTAGTAATGCTCGCATCCGCATCATTTATCCTCACCGGCTGTGACCGTGAAAGTAATGATATCATTCCCCAGCCTACCGAAACCAGTACGTTCATTACGGGATATATAAAGACACCTGAGGGGCAGCCGTTGGCCAATATTCCCGTGGCG